>CAXYKR010000210.1:0-10047 GCA_964277815.1 uncultured Mucilaginibacter sp.
GTACGGCAACGCCTTTTTCCAAGGCGTAGTCAACATCAATATTATCAACACCTACGCCACCACGGCCAATCAGCTTTAAATCCGGGCATTGGTCAATTAATGCTTTGCGCACTTTAGTGGCGCTGCGCACGGTAATGGCATCGTAAGCCTGTAGTTTTACAGGCAATTCATCCTGAGGTATATGGTTAGTATCAACAACAAATCCGGCTTCTTCAAGCATTTGCTTACCTACCGGGTCAATACCATCATTAGCAAGTAGTTTAAACATAATTAGTGTGTAAAGTTAGTACGGATAGAATTTGTTAGTTATCGGATATGATTTAACAAGACACAAGTACTTCATCAAACCACATCCAATAACTCACTGTTTATTTATTTTTTTCAGCAAATTCCTGCATAGTGTCAATCAGGGCATGAACGCTGGTTATAGGCAAAGCATTATAAATAGATGCCCTGAAGCCACCCACGCTGCGGTGACCTTTAATACCAACAATTCCTTTTTCATCACACAATTTCAGGAAAGGTTTTTCGTGCTCCGGATTGTTCATTACAAAACATACGTTCATTTTAGAGCGGTCTTCCTGCGCAGCAACACCTTTAAATAATGGGTTGCGATCAATCTCGCGGTATAATTGTTCTGCTTTGGCATTGTTTTCCTGCTCAATGGCAGCTACACCACCTTTGGCTTTTAACCAGCGGAGGGTAAGCATAGATACATAAATGGCAAATACCGGAGGGGTGTTGTACATCGAGCCACCTTCAATCTGCGTTTGGTAGTTAAACATTGCAGGTATCTTGCGGTCAACTTTGCCTAATATCTCATCCTTTACAATAACCAGCGTTACACCGGCAGGGCCCATATTTTTCTGAGCGCCGGCATAAATCAACCCAAAATCTTCAACATTGATATGACGGCTAAAAATGTCTGAAGACATATCTGACACTACCGGCACAGGCGATTTCTTAAATTCCTGCAACTGGGTACCGTAAATGGTATTGTTAGAGGTGATATGAAAATAAGCCGCATCAGCAGGTACTTCGTAATCCTTAGGGATGTAGGTGAAGTTGCTTTCTTTAGAAGTAGCAACCACTTCAACGTTACCAAAATATTTGGCTTCTTTAGCGGCTTTGTTGGCCCAAACGCCGGTTTCCAGGTAAGCGGCTTTGCCACCCTCGGGTAACAGGTTATAAGGCACCATGGCAAACTGCTGGCTGGCACCGCCTTGTAAAAACAATACCGAGTAGCCCGCAGGCACCTGCAGCAGTTCTTTAACTAATTTAACTGCCTCCTCCAAAACCGCCTCAAACTCTGCCGAGCGGTGTGAAATTTCGAGAATGGACAAGCCAATGCCGTTAAAGTTTACTACAGCCTCGGCTGCTTGCTTCAAAACCTCATGAGGAAGAATGCCGGGTCCGGCACCAAAATTATGTTTCATAACGCTTAAGTATATAATTTAGAAAGGCCGGTAAGCCTTATTAGTTTCGGCCGAAGTTAAAAAAATACCCTATTAAATTAGTAGTTTACTAACAATTTATCAGTTTTAAATAAGATAAATCATGTTTTATGCAAAATTGGTCGGCGCAATGTCGTGCAGGGATGATATAGTTTGCACCGGATCGGCCGACGAAAAAACGAAATTACCGGCTACCAGCACATTAGCGCCGGAAGCAACCAAATCGGCAGCGTTTTGCAGGTTTACGCCACCATCAATCTCAATGTATAAGCCGGGGTTGCGCAACTCACTCATGGCTTTAAGCTGCTGAATCTTTTTGTAGGTATTGGGGATAAATTTCTGTCCGCCAAAGCCGGGATTAACCGACATAATTAATACGATGTCTAAATCGGTAATAATATCTTCAAGCAAGGCTACCGGGGTATGCGGATTAAGGGCAACGCCTGCTTTGCATCCCAAATCTTTAATAGCCTGAATGGTGCGGTGTAAATGTGTGCAAGCCTCGTAATGTACCGTAATATGCGCCGCACCGGCATCAGCAAATGCTTTCAGATAACGGTCGGGCTCAACAATCATCAGGTGTACGTCCAACGGCTTGGTGGCATAACGCTTAATGGCTTCTGCTACCGGTAAACCGAAAGAAATGTTAGGCACAAACATGCCATCCATAATATCTACATGAATCCAGTCGGCCTGGCTGCGGTTCAGCATTTCAATATCTCGCTGCAGATTGGCGAAGTCAGCGGCTAAAACAGAGGGAGCAGTTAGGTGCTTCATGCCGCCAAATATAGTCGGTTTGACTATACAACGCTAAGTAAAAAACAAAAGGAAAGGCAGAAACAGGGACTTAGTCGCAGTTTTGCAACAAGTCATAATATTTGCGCATCAGCTCAGTATCATAGTTTACCAGCGACTGGTAAGCCTCAGATACTAATTCATGAAGGATGGACGCTCCCAACTGGCCTGCGCCGTTAGGAATGGATTCGTAGTATTTAATTATTTCTTTTACCCTTATAATTTCGTAAAGCAGCAGCTGTATCAAATCAGTTTGCGACCGTTGGGGCGCTCCCTGTAAATTGCTGCTCAGAAAATCTAAAGGATCATCATTGGTAGTAGATGTCATGGGTACACGGGATCGATCTTTAAACTTTCGGCTTTATCTATACATGTATCTTTATAATGAGTTTAAATTAACAACTAAGGGATATTGCAAATAAACAAAAAATCAAACAAAAAAACCACATACTGCCCGGATAAAATCTGAGAAATATGTGGTTTAAAAGGCCTTAAGGCCCTAATTATTCGCCTTTAGGCGCGTTAGTTCTTTCTGGTTTTGGCAATAATGCTTTACGCGACAATTTCAGTTTTCCTTGCTTATCAATATCAAGCAGTTTTACTTTCACCATCTCGCCTACTTCAAACACCCCATCCATAGTTTCGATACGGCGGTGGTCAATTTCAGAAATATGCAGTAAACCGTCTTTACCCGGCATAATCTCTACGAAAGCACCGAATGGCATGATAGAGCGTACTTTACCTTCGTAAATTTCGCCAACCTCGGGTTTTGAAGCGATAGCACGGATACGGCCTACAGCAGCGTCAATGGCATCTTTGTTATCGGCGAATACCTGTACAATGCCTTGGTTGTTTACCTCTTCGATGTTGATGGTTGCACCGGTTTCGCGCTGCATTTCCTGGATGATTTTACCACCTGGACCAATAACTGCACCAATAAATTCTTTGTCGATTTTAAGGGTAACAATACGCGGAGCAAATGGCTTGTAATCTTCGCGAGGCTGGCTAATAGTTTTGCCCATTTCGTTTAAGATGTGCAAACGGCCTTCTTTAGCCTGCGCCAAAGCTTTAGCTACCACTTCGTACGACAGACCATTGATTTTTAAGTCCATTTGGCAAGCTACGATACCGTTAACAGTACCGGTAACTTTAAAGTCCATATCACCTAAGTGGTCTTCATCACCCAGGATGTCTGATAAGATAGCGTATTTACCGGTTTTCTCATCAGTGATTAAGCCCATGGCAATACCAGATACCGGTGCTTTTAATTTCACACCTGCATCCATCAGTGCCAGTGTACCGGCGCAAACTGTTGCCATTGACGATGAGCCGTTTGACTCTAAAATATCAGATACTACACGGATAGTGTAAGGATTCTCATCATCTGGTGGCAATACCTGCTTTAACGAACGCATAGCCAGGTTACCGTGACCAACTTCGCGACGGCCAGGACCGCGGTTAGGGCGCACCTCGCCGGTTGAGAAACCAGGGAAGTTATAATGCAGGATAAATTTGCTGTAACCGTTTAAGAACGCACCATCAATCATCTGCTCATCATCTTTACCACCTAAGGTAACGCTGGTTAATGATTGAGTTTCGCCACGGGTAAATACGGCAGAACCGTGCGCTGCAGGTAAATAATCAATCTCGCTCCAGATTGGGCGGATTTGTGTAGTAGTACGACCGTCCAAACGTTTACCTTCATCTAAAATCAGGTTACGTACAGCATCATACTCAACTTCGTGGAAATATTTTTTAGCTAAGCTAATGGTAATATCATCGGCATCAACACCTAAGGTAGTGCCGATAAACATATCGCGGATTTCGCGAAGCTTTTCGTGACGCTCGTGTTTTGAAGAACCAGAACCGGCAACTTCATATACTTTATCATAAGTAGCAGCGTAAACTTGTTTTTTCAGTTCTTCGTTGCTATGCTCGTGAGAATATACGCGTTTAACGGTTTTACCTACTGCTTCAGTCAGCTCTTTTTGTACACGGCAATGGTCTTTAATAGCAGCGTGAGCAAACTTTAAAGCTTCTACCATTTCTTCTTCCTGAATCTCTTTACACTCACCTTCAACCATGTTGATGTCGTTTTCAGAACCGGCAACAATAAACTCTAAAGTTGCACGCTCTAAATCGCTCATGGTTGGGTTAATCACCAACTGTCCGTCGATTTTAGCTACACGAACCTCAGAAATAGGGCCGTTGAAAGGAATATCAGAAACCGATAAGGCAGCAGATGCGGCTAAACCAGCCAAAGCATCAGGCATAATGTTTTTATCGGCAGAGATTAAAGATATCATTACCTGCGTATCAGCATGGTAATCTTCAGGGAATAACGGGCGCAAAGCACGGTCAACCAAACGAGAGATTAAAATCTCGTAGTCTGATAAACGAGCCTCACGACGCAAGAAGCCACCCGGAATACGGCCGGTTGCCGCATATTTTTCCTGATAATCAACTGATAAAGGTAAAAAGTCAATACCTTCTTTTGCTTCAGGGGCTGATACTACTGTTGCCAGTAACATGGTATTGCCCATTTTTATCACTACCGAGCCATCGGCTTGTTTGGCCAGTTTTCCGGTTTCGATCTCAATGGTGCGGCCATCACCTAAATCGATTACCTTTTTAATTGCATTGTAACTCATCTTGTTTATCTGGCACGCTTTTCATCTTTTAGAGCGCACCGCTTTTTAATTGTTTATTTTTCTTTCAAAATTAAAAAAGCTATCCGAAAACGGATAGCTTTTTTTTAAAGACCGGAAAGCATTATTTGATGATATCACGAAGTTCAAGAGCTTTGATGATAGCACGGTATCTTTGAATGTCTTTTTTGTACAGGTAAGCTAACAAAGCACGACGTTTACCTACCAATTTTTGCAGTGATAACTGAGTGGCAAAATCTTTTTTGTTTTTTTTCAAATGCCCTGTTAAGTGTGCAATACGGCTGGTAAATAAAGCAACCTGTCCTTCTGCTGAACCTGTGTTAGTAGCTGCGCCACCATGTTTTGCGAAAATCTCTGATTTCCACTCTGAACTTAAATACATTGCTTGAATAATATTAAAGCGTAAATACTTTGATTAATTAAGCCGCAAAGATACAAAATAATCCCTGATAAACAAACACTTCTGTACGTTACAACAAATAAGCACCGGCCATACCATATTTTTGTAATTGCCGGATGCCGGTACTCGAAATGTGCTCAAATTCGCGGTCGCAAAAAATGGAAACTATTTTTAAATGCTGACTGCTTAAATCCTGCAGGTAGCGGTACTGGTTAAGCTCATACTGCAAATCGGTACTGTTGCGCAAACCGCGAATGATGGTGACCGGATAGCCCAGGCTGTTTACGTAATCAGTCAGCAGCCCAGTATAACCAGCTATCTGCCGGTGGCTTAATACCGCAGGCACCTCAAAAACGGATTCGTCTTTAGCGGGATTGCTGCCTTTAGCAATAATAACCTTATCAAATATAGCCTCTATCTTCTGCAAAATATTGTAATGCCCTTTATGAAACGGATTAAAACTGCCTGGATAAACTGCAATTTGCGGCTGCCGATGTTGTACGTAGGTAATCAATGCCTCTAAATCTGGATTAGATACTTTGGTTTGCAATCGGCGTAGCGCTTCTACCCTTTTAACCCGGTATAAGGAAAAATCAGCAAACTGAAACTCTTTAAAAATCTGGTCTTCGTAAAGCAAAAGCTTGTTTAACGGTTGCCTTAATATATTCAGGTCCATATCACAAAAAACGGCAGACAGTTCGGACCGGGGTCCGTGAGTTTTGGTATCTAAAATGATGTCATAAACATCTTGCTTTAGCTGAGGGTCGGCATCGTAATTCTGCATAAAATATGCTGCCGAATCTTCTTCGTTAGTTGCCGATTGCGGGTTGTAAATTACATCATGGTAAGCGGTGGCCAGGAGTAACACCCGATGGTCAGCTAAACCTCTTTCTTGTAGTTGCTGATAAATATCGTGCAGATGCTCCGGCGTATGATAAAAGCGATGCGACTCCTGGTAACGTTTAATTACCTCATCAGGCACACCTAAGCTGCTTAATTTTAACAGTAAACCGTTAGCATTCATAAATACCTGTTTTAAAATACCCATCAAATGTATTGTTTTGCGCCTGCTAAACAATACATGGCCTAACGCTATTGTTTATGCACTACAGATACTATGAAACAACAAAAATACGCCACCTTTGAAACCGAACACCGGGTACGGCCGGATGACATAGACATGTTTCAGCATGTGCATAACAGCAAATATTTTGATTATGTGCTGGCAGCCCGTTACGAGCAGATGGATACCTGCTACGGCATGGCAATGGAAAAATTTATGGAACGTGGCTTTGGCTGGGTAGTGCGCACTGCCCATGTTGACTACAAGCGTCCCCTGGTAATGGGCGATTACTTTATTGTACGCACCGGCATCGAAACCATCGACGAAAAAGGTTGCCGCGTAGCTTTTACTATTCTTAACAAAGCTACCAAAAAAGTTTGCTGCGATGGCTGGTTTGACTACACCATGATTGACATGCAAACCGGCCGTGGCGCTAAAATTCCGCAGGATATTATTGAACATTACCAAATTTACGCATAATGGCCAACTAATGCTATTTACCTAAAAAGATATTGCAGCTATTTTGGTCGCATAATCATTTAGGTTAGATACTAAATGAAATAAAAAACGGCATCTTTACCTGATGAACAACCGCTTAATCAGGGATTTGACTTTCTCCTGCATTATCTTTCTCACAACTTTAAACAGTTTTGCGGCGTCGCAAAAACGTGATACGCTGTCAACCGCCGCCATTGACCAATTGATTAACAAACAATTGCCTGCCGTTGCGCCCGGAGGCGTAGTGTGCATTGCCAGGCATGGTCAAATCATCTACAAAAAAGCTTTTGGGAAAGCTAACCAGAAAACCGGTCAGAACATGAACGAAGACATGACTTTCCGCATTGGCTCTATCACCAAGCAATTCACTGCGGTAGCCATTTTGCAACTGGTAGAACAGGGTAAACTCTCGTTAACTGATACCGTTCAGCAATATATAAAGGAGTTTCCCGTAAAGCCTTACCCTATTACTATTGAAAACCTGCTCACACAAACCTCCGGAATCATCAACTACCAGGCTATTGAGCATCCCAATCCTGCAAAAGTCAGAGACAATTACACTCCTGCCCAAGGTGTTGATTACTTTAAAGACGAACCCTTAATGTTTAAACCCGGAACTAAATTTGACTACAGCAACTCCAATTACTACCTTTTGGGATATATTATTGAACAGGTAACCGGACAATCATACCTCAACTACTTAACTGAGCGCATCATCAAACCTGCAGGATTATCGCACACTTATTATATTGGTTCGGGGCAGACCAGCAACAATATGGCCAGTGGCTACTCCAGGTTTGATAGCAAAAAATGGGAAAGCGCTGAGCTACAAAATCCGACTATATTATATGCTGCCGGAGGGTTGATGAGTAATGCTGATGATTTAGTAAAGTGGCATCAGGTCTTAATGCAGGGCAAACTGGTAAGCCCCTCATTACTTAAAAAAGCACACACGCCTTACCGATTAAGTGAAGGAACAACGTCGGAATATGGTTATGGCTGGTATATCCGCGATTTAGATGGCGAGCCCACTATTGAACACGGTGGTTCGACCGATGGTTACCAGACCGATGAAATTTACCTGCCAAACCGGGATATGTACGTCGTTACGTTGTTCAACGGTTTTGAACAGGATATGGACTGGGTAGTATTATCTAATGATATAGCCCGGCTGGCATGTGGTAAGCCTGTAGACCTGAATGTGAAACTTGATAAAAATTTGCTTAAGCAATATACAGGCACCTATATTTTTAATGCAGAGCATCAGCTAATCATTACCTGTAAAGGCAACCGGCTGTTTGTGGAGTCGCCCAATCCTAAAGACAGACTTTGGCGAGTGCAACTGCATGCCAAAAGCAGCACCCGGTTTTACATTAAAGAAGCCAGGTTAGAATTTGAATTTTCAAAAGATGAAACCGGTGCATTGAATACGCTTACTACTTACAATGGCAGTAAAAAAGATGCAGATTGGAAGAAAAAGACTCCAAACTAAGGTCTAATTATATTGACTGATTATTTACCATTGACGGCCAGCAAATCTCGCCCATAATTTTGCCGGAATAGCCAGTACGATAGCAGCACGTTGCAGGCAATTAATGCCCAAGTCAGCTTAAACATCATCACCCAAAACAACACTATAAATAAGCCCATTAGCCATTGCAGGTACCTATCCATGTTAAGCCCTATGTAGCTCAATAGTGCATGCAAAAGCATCAGCATACTTAAGGCTATTAAAAATAAATTGACCGCCAAAAGCAAATTAAAACGGCTAAGCAGCCACACGACTTCGGGCAGTAAGAGCAGACTGTAGGTTAGGGCTGCAAAAACGTAACGTTTACTAAAAGACAATGGGAAGTTACGCACCCAGGTTAAGTAAACCTGCTCAAACTTTTGATGCTCAAATACCAGTACGGCGTGTGCTATGCCTATAGCCAGCACGGCCATGCCTGCCACCCTGGCATCGTGCTTTACATCAGCAAACAACCAGAATATACTCGTAATAATTAACCACGACAGACCTTTGGTAATTATAAAAGGTATTTTGAGCCGGTGCAGGATATGATAGATGTACAAACTAAAGAGAGGCTTTTTCAGGCGGTTGCTCCGATATAACCATGCGGGTCCGTTATTACCGGTTATCAAACGATTGAGGTTTACCGTGTATATCCAGGCGCCAAGAACCATTAACAGCAATAGGTACAGTACAATTAAAAGCGGCAAAATATAATAGTGATTACGTAAACCAACGCCGGCGGCTACCAAGCCATAAAGCGTTACCGGTAAAAAATGGCAGCTTGTACCGCAAACCAGCTTTTAAGTTGCGCTTGCTTTGAAAATGAAACGGCGCTGTAATACAAAAACTGTTGTGTAGGCGCATTAATTTGCCCCATAACATAATGCATGCTTTTAAGTGCGTAAAGCAGCCAAACAGCAAACACCAGTAACAGCATCACCGGACTGCTTACCAATGCCAGCATCAGCGTTTTGTGGTAATTTAGCAATTGGCCCGGGTCGACGGCGCCTATCATAAACAAAAAGAAGAAAAGAAATAAACCGGCATGTGCCTGGTAAAACCCGTTCACAAAAATACGGGTTAGTACGTGGGTGAGCGCTTTACTCATAACCCGATAACGTGAGTTAGGGTCTGCTTATCAACCTGCAGTAGGCCGGCCGGCAGCAAATCAGTGTCCAGCACCTGGTGCGATGACAATAAGAAGCTGGTTTGGTATTGCTGATGTTGCTCTGCTATCCATTGATACAGCACCGTCAGCGCAGCGGCATCAATAGTAATGAGTGGCTCGTCCAACAATATTAGTTTGGGTTTACCTAAAAAGGCCAGCACCAGAGACAACTTTTTTAACATCCCGCTCGAATAAGTACCCACCGGCTTACTGATGTAGCTGCGCATATCCATGCTGTCCAGGTAGCTATCTTCCTGCCCGGAGAGAGCGTCTTTTGCCGAGGCGAATAAATCAATAAGCTCGCGCCCGGTCAAAAATTCGGGAAACAGGGGCTCAGCTTCGGCAAAGTTCACCAGTTTACGATAGGCTACCGGCTCTTTTTTGATGCTGATATCATCGAGCAAAATATCGCCCTGAAAAGCCAGCATACCGGCAATCGATTTTAACAGGGTGCTTTTACCGGAGCCGTTAACGCCTTTAATCCAAT
>CAXYKR010000211.1:0-10426 GCA_964277815.1 uncultured Mucilaginibacter sp.
TAAAAGGCAAGTTTGAGTGCTGCCATTATACGGGCTTTTTTGTGCAACCAGCATGTTGGTATCTACCGTGGCCGATTCAAAAACCTGGTAGCCGCCAAAATCAACCAATAGCAGGGGATTGGTTTCATCTAAAAAGAATTGTCGGGTAGCTACGCCATAGTTGGCACGCATCCATTTATTGGACGTAATGTATCCAAAATAGTAGTTAGGCTTAAGCAGTCGGATGGCCTGCTCGTAAAACAGGCAGTAAATGTCGCCGGTGCGTTCAAAGGTTTTGTACTTGCCTTTTTGCAGGGCGTCGGCATCGACTCCCATTTTTTGCAACTGGATGTAAGGTGGGTTGCCAATAATTACCTCAAAGCCTTCAAATTCGCCCGCCTCGTTCAGTACCTCCGGAAACTCAAAACGCCACTCGAAAGCAGTGCGGTAAATCGCATTATTTTCAATCTCGGTAATTTCCTGCTCAATTTTGTCAATGCTTTTATTGATGCGGCTTACCTCCAACTTCATGTCTTTTTCTGAGCGCTTTTTGCCAAACAAATCAAAATTGTTTTGGGCCAGGGCCAACTGTCCGCGTAATTCCGATAAACGCTTACGGCGCGGGTCGCGCCGGCTCACCGTTTCGCGAAACTGTTCTTTTATGGTTTTAATAAACTGCTGTAAGTCGGCTTTGGCATTTTTGTTGGCGGCACTTTTGTAAGCGCTTACGGCCAGCTGGTAGTCGGTTACGCCAAATTTTTGCTTTTTAAAAACGTCCGACAAATCTTCGCTCAGCGCGTATTTTTGCAGCAGTGAATTACCGTGCTTAATGTTGATATCAATATTAGGCAGCGTTTCTAGCTGGCTAAAGTTTTCGTCGGGGCGGTAATAGGCATGTTTCAACAATTCGATCCACAACCTGAGCTGACAAATTTTTACCGAGTTTGGGTTGATGTCTACACCAAACAAGCAGCCCTCAATAATTCTGCGCTTTAGCTGAAACAGCGTTTGCTGTATGCGTTGCACTTCGGGCGCTATTACATATCCGCCCGAGGTATTGGTGTGTACCGTATATTCAAAAAAGGTTTTATTGTCATACTCAACAATCAGCTCGTCGTTGGCAATACTAACGTTTACCGAGTTCAGGCGGCTGCCATTCTCGTCTGCCAGTATGCCAAGTTCGGCCTTAATTACAATCAGTTCATTCAAGCTCGATACCAGGAAGTGGCCAGAACCTACAGCCGGATCGGCTATGCGCACGCTCTCTACTACCTCGTTAAACTCTTGTATATCTTTTACCTTGCGCCGGTCGGCTACGTAATTTTTCAGGTCATCAAACGTGTCACAATGCCAGCCATAAGTGTCGCTAAATTTTTGCACAACCGCGCGGCGAATAGTCTCGCGGCACAAAAACATGGTTACAGCACCGGGTGTGTAAATAGATCCGTCGCGGTAGCCATTTATTTTTTCGAACACCAAACCCAGCACGGCCGCATTAATAATGGGCTTATTTTCTTCCTGAACTTCCTCTTTACCCGTTGAGGCAAAATCATAAGCCTCCAAAAAATTAAAGAGGTAATGCAACGTGTTCATGGTTTTAAACTCTTTGCCTTTGCGCTTGCGGTTAAGGATAGAGTAGCCATATAAATCGATGTCCAGGTTATCGTCGAGTCCGTTTATCTTGATACTGATATCTTCGAGTGCTGATATTTCAAACAACGAACTGTTGAGGTAGGGGATATGATTATATTTTTGCTGCACCAGCGAGGTACGCTCGCCGGCCTGCCTGGCCAGCACCTGAAAAAATAATTTGTAAAGCTCATCATAATCACGAATGGTATGCACATTCAGAAACCTGAACTTTTCGTTACCGTTATGGTATTTAATAAGCTGCGCTTCAAGCAGCTTTAAAAACAAAACGCGGTTTATCCAGGTAATGCAAAGCTCCAGGCTTAAACCAAACATCTGCTCCTCGTCGGTTTTGCCGCTTAGCATGTGGTTGGGCACCTTGCGCAAGGTACCTTCGGTTTCTAATATGGTTATGGCATTTTCGAGCAATGAGCCCGGCTGCCGTTTAGCTAAAGGCAAACGTTGTATAACCTTACGGCCGCTTTCTTTAACCTCCTCTAAACCAATAATGTGTAATAGCTCTTTATAAAATCCGGTATCTAACGAGTTACTATCGTTTACAAAAGGCAGCTTCAAAAAATTAACCGGCGAAAAAAACTTAAAAAGCGGAATCAGCTTGTTATCGTGTTTTTCGTTGCCGCTTTGCAAGTACTTGGTATAATCGCGAATATCAACATAGGTAAACGAAATCTCGTCCTCTAATTGTTGCAGAAAAGGCTTGGCAATTTCGTTGTAAAATAAGTCAGTCTTGGTACTTATTTTTTGTCCGGCTTCCCATTCTTTATACTGTTTTTGCAATTGACTGTTGCGCGCAAAAACACGGTCAAAAATAGTGGCATCAAAAACAAACCACTCATAAATGTTAGTGATGATGAGATGTGTAAGAGAGATGTTTTTATTATTGATGCGTTCTCTGAAAAAATACAGAATCAACTCGTGCATTGCCCTGGCGTTCAGGTTTTGCCGGGTAATCATCTCGCTTTTATTGCCGGGTTTTTTAACCTCAAACAAAACACCTACGGGCGATTTTGCATCTTTTTCAAGATGAATAACTAGGTCTGCCCGCTCTTTAGTAGCAATCAGGTGATTTGGCTCGTAATAAGCCACCCGCAGAAAATGCGCTAAATGTCCCTTCACATTCTCTTCGCTTTCCTTTTCGTCGATATGGCTCAGCAGCGTATTCAGCTTGGTTTTAAACGCGTCGAGATCTTCGCGGCGGGGTTTAATTAAGCGATAAGCTTTATTAAGCGTTTCAATTAAAGATAGGGCACTAACAGTCATGCAAGGTTTAAATTACCCGGCAATTTATCAAATTAGTTTAATTTCTTGTTAACATTATAAGGGTATTTTATTAGTCAGTTACTGTTTGATTGTTGCAGTTAAAGATAAACATTTATATTTACCCCGCTGATGAATCAGCACTTAAACCATTCTGTTCACGATTGATGAAAAAGCTGATTTTATTATTAAGCCTGTTGAGTTCGGTAAAGCTGATAGCGCAGCCCGTTAAAGAGGTTACGCACACGGCCGAAGGCGGTTGGAGTCACGAAACGTCTACGGTACTTAAGAGCGACAAAAAAATAAAACACGGCCCATACCAGGTTAGCCTGCGCGATGGCCGCCCGCTTACCACTGGTTTCTATAAAAATAATCTGAAAGACAGTGTTTGGCAGGAATATAATTTTGAGAGCAGGGTATCGGTACAGGGGAATTATAAAAACGGCAAGCCCATAGGCGAGTGGACGTATAACGACCGTTGGGGGAATAAAGAAAACGTTTACAATTTTGACACCGGGCAACTGGTGTACCATAAACCGACGGCACAGGATAGTGTCGAAAGTACCATCCTGCAAAACGGGCAGCAGGTTAGTGCCCGGCTCGAGCGACAACCGTTTTTTTTGCCGGGCAATGACGTAAAAGGAAGGGTGCTGATGCGCGGACTGCGTTATCCGGCTGATGCCATGCGTCGGGGTGTAATGGGTTATGTACTGGTAGCTTTTACGGTAGACGAGCAAGGGCATGCCAAAGATTACTTTGTGGCCAAACCTTTAGACAGCAGTTTAGACGCCGAGGCGTTACGTTGTGTAAAAATGATTGAAGGCGATTGGGCGCCGGGCCTGCTTAACGGGAAACCCGTATCTACCATTATATTACAGCGGGTCTCTTTTAACCAGACTTATTAATTTGGCGTCATAAGGCCGGGCGTAAATAACCCGCATCAGCTCTGAGAGCTAAAAATTATTGGAAGTGCTTCAAAGTCAATTTGATTCCGTAACTTTCGATAATCAAAACCTCAACCATGCGCTTATCGCTTTTATCATGCCTTTTGTTTGCTGCAAAACTAGTTCTTGCTCAACCTGCAAAACAACCCATTTCACTGTCCGACGGTGCATTTAACTCCTACTTTTTTAAGTCGCGTCCGCCGGTTATTAAAGGCAAGCTTATCAATTTTTACAAAAAAGATTTAATTGGTCTGCAGGTTGCCTATACGCTTGTTACGCCGATGGGAGAAATGCAACAAAAATGTATTGCGGCTATCAAAGCCGATGGAAGTTTTGAAGTAAAGTTACCTTATCCGTATCCCTATCAGCAAGTATGGCTTAGCTTGGGCGATTATTTTTACGCCGGCCTTTATGTAAATCAAGGCTTGAATTTAACGCTAAATGTTGCACAACTCAAAAAGCAGAACGTACAGTATAACGGTAAAGGGGTAACCTATGCCGGCAAGGATGGAGCGCTTACTGCCTGGATGAATAATTTAACTTTGTTTAAACGTAGCGACCAGCTGTCTATCGGTAGTTCAATACAGGCACTTAAGTCGACACAAGCCGATTATTTAATCAAATTGGATTCGCTGAGCAAGCTGGTGGAAACTATTGAACAGGAATATATTAAGCTGCATCCTTCTCCTTATGCCTGGATACCCGAAAACGAAAGATTGTCAGATTATTACAGTACATTGCTTTGGCATTGGATGCCCGAGCATGCTACGCCCGAATTGTGGGAAAAAATAAAAAGCCACAGGCCAAAATTGGTATCTAATGACGGCGAACTTTTTGCTTCCTATCTTTTTTATTATGCATATTACAGCAAAGCTGAAAAGAACGACACCAAGTTTGATGAACTGATGGGCGTGCCGTGTGCCGACAGGTTACGCTTAAAACAAACCTCAAGTACCCTGGATGAAAACCCGCAAATACATCAAAGTATCTTAAGCAAAATACATACGCCCTGGGTAAAATCTGTGGTAGAAAATGAGCAACGACTAACGCTGACTAAATTAAATAAACTAAATGAGGCGCTGCACAAGGGCAGCACCATAAGTGCCGATTCGGTAATT
This sequence comes from uncultured Mucilaginibacter sp., assembly GCA_964277815.1. Taxonomy (GTDB): domain Bacteria; phylum Bacteroidota; class Bacteroidia; order Sphingobacteriales; family Sphingobacteriaceae; genus Mucilaginibacter. Next base: position 4,949 of record CAXYKR010000211.1, read on the forward strand.
GGAACGCCTGTGGGCAGGTACGCATTTGGTGCCACATTGTCATCCGTGAAAGGGATGAAAGCAGCTGAGTTTTTAAGCCAGTTTGCACAACATTTTAAAGGTAAAGCCGTGATTTGCGACTTGTGGGCAACCTGGTGTGCGCCATGCTTAAATGATATGCCGTACAGCGCCAAGCTGCACACGCAGGCTGCCGGTATGCCCATTGAATTTGTTTATTTGTGTACAGCCGACCGCTCCACATTCGAACGCTGGAAAACCAAGGTGGCAGAACTGAAACAACCCGGCACCCATATTTTTATCGATAAAAATTTGTCGAGCGAGCTTTTATCTTTGCTGGGCAAAGGCGGTTATCCGAGCTATTTTTGTTTAGACCAAAACAGCGCTTTATCCAAAAAGCTGGATATTGCCAGAATGGAGTTTCTTACCGTGCAGGATTTGCAAAAACTTCTGCAATAACGTTAGTTACCGCTACTGTTGTGCTCATAAATCCCAACATTTCAACATAACTGCTACATTTTTCAACTACAGTTTTATTTATCGTAGCCATATTTGTGGCGTGTAACCGCCCATCCTTGGGTTAGTTACCCTGATAAACCAATTGTATGAAAACCTTTAGCATTTTAGCCATGCTTTGTGCCATGGCGGCCACTGCATGGGGCCAAAACCCAATTATTCAAACCAAGTACACGGCCGACCCGGCGCCGTTAGTATACCACGATACGGTGTTTTTGTACACCGGGCATGATGAAGATGATGCGTTTGGTTTTAAAATGCAAAATTGGCTGCTGTATACCTCTACCGATATGGTTAATTGGACCGACCGCGGCGCGGTGGCCTCTGTAAAGGATTTTAAATGGGGAGGTATTGATAACGGCGCCTGGGCACTGCAATGTGTACACCGCAACAATAAGTTTTATTTGTACTGCCCGTTGCCCAACAATGTAGGCATCGGTGTACTGGTGTCTGATAGCCCGTATGGGCCTTTTAAAGACCCGATTGGCAAGCCGCTGATTAAGAACAGTAATGATGACATTGACCCCACCGTGCTGATTGATGATGACGGGCAGGCTTACTTGTACTGGGGCAACCCCAACTTATACTACGTAAAACTCAATTCGGACATGATTTCGTATTCGGGCGAAATTATCAAAGACCCATCTATTGCCAAAGTGGCCGGTAAGCCCGACCCATTCCATTACCAGGAAGGCCCCTGGGCGTTTAAGCGCAACGGCAAGTACTATATGGCTTATGCCTCAACCTGCTGCCCCGAAGGTATTGGCTACGCGATGGGCAAAAGCGCGACCGGCCCCTGGGAATACGGCGGCAGTATTATGGATGGCGACCCGCGTTCGTCAGGCAACCATCCGGGCATTATCAATTATAAGGGTACCTGGTATGTTTTCGGCTTCAATTATAATATCATGAAGCAAACCATGTCAAAGCACTATGAGCGTCGGTCGGTATCGCTCGAAGAGTTGACGTTTAATCCCGACGGTACCATCAAGCATTTGCCGTTTTGGTCGACGGCTGGTGTAAAGCAGCGCGGAACGTTGAATCCATACAACAGGGTCGAGGCCGAAACCATAGCTTACAGCGAAGGCCTGAAAACGGACAATGTAACCGAGTGGGAGCGCAATGTATCGTGGGATAAAGGCAAAAAGAAAGCCGAACGAATCTTTGTGAGTTCTATCAACAACGGCGATTATTTGAAGGTGCAGGGTGTCAACTTCGCGTCGGGTGCATCAACCATCGAGGTTTGTGTAGCGGCATTGCGCGGCGGCAAAATGGAGATACATACCGATAAAATTGATGGCCCGTTACTGGGTACGGTCAACGTTACTCAGGTTGCCCAGGGCGATGTTTTTGCCAGCATACAGGCCCCGGTTAAAAATGTGAAAGGTGTACACGATGTATACGTTGTTTTTAAAGGAGAAAAAGACCTGTTTTATTTTGACTGGTGGAAGATTAATCCCGCTAAATAAAAAACAGCTTTAAATATAGCTTTATAAATCGCTGCAAGTCTGCACATTAAAGTGCTAATTTGCAGCGATTTTTGTTTAAGCTGAACGCTGTTACAAAGCTATTTTGGCCGGTAAATCTTCTATCAAAAACTCACTTTCAAACCTACCTTTTGTCATTAAAACCTCTTAAAATAAAAATATCTACAAAATCTATAGGAATTATATTTTTCTGCTTTATATTTGCTGACGTAAACGATGGTTCTTTGTCAACTTATCCAGAAAGACTGAGGGAAAGGCCCTGCGACGTCTTAGCAACCTGTACCGCTTTTTAAGCTGTACAAGGTGCTAATTCCTGCTTATGCAATTAATTGCATAAGGGAGATAAGATAACAAGTATTCCTGCTTGTTAAAATTGTTGTGCTGTGCTGCAGCCTGCTCTGGGTATGATTTACAAGACTTTCCTGATTTTTTAACAAGCAGCATTTTAAAGCTATGAGTATTTATTTAGACAACGCAGCCACTACACCACTCGACGCCGAAGTGTTTAACGCCATGATACCGTATTTACTAAATCATTACGGTAACCCATCATCGCACCATGCGCAGGGGCGGCAGGCCCGGCAAGCCATTGAGCAGTGCAGGGCAACCATTGCCGGTTTAATTGGTGCGTTGCCCGAAGAGATTGTGTTTACCTCGGGCGGTACCGAGGCCGATAACACCACCATACTCACCGCCGTACACGGTTATGGTATACAACATGTAATTACTACCCGGTTCGAGCACCATGCCGTACTGCACACGCTCACCAATTTACAACGTCGCGGATTAATCAAAATCAGTTTCATCCGGCACGATGCCAAAGGCAACCTCGACCTTGGCCACCTGGAACAATTGCTGCAAACTCATTCGCGCAGTCTGGTTTCGGTAATGCATGCCAATAACGAGATTGGTAACCTGAACGACATTGCCCGGATAGGCGAACTCAGCGAACAATACAAAGCGCTTTTTCATACTGATACGGTGCAGACCATGGGGCATTACCGCCTCGACCTGCAAAAGCTGAAAGTTCACTTTTTGGCAGCATCGGCACACAAGTTTCATGGGCCTAAAGGAGTAGGGTTTATTTTTTGCCGCAAAGGCATCCAGCTGTCGCAGTTGATACATGGCGGCGGGCAGGAAGGTCGCTTACGTGCCGGTACCGAAAACATACATGGTATTGTGGGGCTTACCAAAGCCTTGGAGATTGCTTACGCACATATCGATGAGCACCGGCAGCACATCCAGGATTTAAAAATTTACCTGATTGCCCGCTTGATAGATGAAGTACCCGGCGTTACGTTTAACGGTAACTCGGCCAGCACCAACCAGAGTTTATATACGGTGCTTAGCGTAGGCTTGCCGGCACTAAGCTATGGCCGCAACCTGTTGCGATGTCTGGACGATGCCGGCATTGCTGTATCGGGCGGGAGTGCCTGTTCTACCGGTTCGGCATCACATGTATTGCAGGCCATTGCCGCTGCGGACGATAAAGATCATATCCGTTTCTCGTTCAGCAAGTTAAACACCCGCCACGAGGTTGACCGTGTGCTGGAGGCCCTGCATCAAATTTATCAAACCATAGCTGCTTAATTTCACATGAAAACATTATCAAAAATCACATACACCCTGGGTTTCGCAACCCTGTTGCTAACAGCCCATTCCGCCCGCGCCCAGCAAAATAACCCACCTGCTGCAACCACAACAACTGCTGATGCCGACCGTGGTTACCTGGTAAAGGTGGGCGACCAGGCCCCCGACGATTTTGAGCTGGTGCTGCAAAACGGACAAAAAACCTCGCTTAAACAATTGCGCGGTAAGGTAGTGGTACTACAGTTTACAGCCAGCTGGTGCAGTGTGTGCCGCAAAGAAATGCCGCACCTGGAAACCGACGTTTGGAAAGCCTACCAGGATAAAAACGTGGTGCTGATAGGCGTAGACCGCGACGAACCGCTGGAGAAAGTACAAAAATTCCACCAGGATATGCAAATCACTTACCCGCTGGCGCTCGACCCGGGAGCTGATATTTTCGGGCGCTTTGCCAATAAAAAGTCGGGCGTAACCCGCAACGTAGTGATTGACCCGAAGGGTAAAATCGTCTTCCTGACCAGGTTATATGACGAAAAAGAATTTGGCGAAATGGTGCAGGTGATTAATCGCCTGGCCGGCCAGTCATTAGTAAAAGCATCGTTGTAGACGGTGCCCATGGCGGAGTGGCCGAGTGGTTAGGCACGGGTCTGCAAAACCCAGTACGACGGTTCGAATCCGTCCTCACGCCTCTGTTAACAAAACAAACATCATCCCACAAAACAGTATATGAACGCAAATTTTTACTTATCGCTCCAAGCCACCGTTACACATCCGTATAAGCGGATAATAGCTACGCCATCAGGGTTCGCTACTACATCAGCTGCAATCCGCCGCACCGTTTGCTCATCCTCATCTGTACTCGCCCATCCTTGTTGCTGCTGCTGTTGCAGCCAGTACTAATACTCATTGCGGCCTCATGCCGCTCAATCATTTCAATTTTATTTAAATCTTTTATTGCTGAGGTATAAAGGCACGCCCCGTGGCTTGCTCTAAGGCCATCCGTATGGCGCCTCATGTTTACAACCCGAACAAAAAAAATGTCAAAAAAGTATCTGTTGCTGCTTGCTATATTATTGCAGGCACTGCTGTTTAAAACCGCCGCTGCCCAAGCCCTCAAGGTAAGCGGCATTGTAGTGAGCAAGGCCGATGGCCAGCCGTTGCCCGGCGTAACTATTGCCGTTACCGGCACCACCAACGGGGTACAAACCAATGGCGATGGCCGCTTCACCCTAAATGTACAGAAAGGCGATGTGCTGCGGGCCACCTTCGTGGGCTTCATTGCCCAGGAAATACCGGTGACCGGCAACCAGGCCGACCTCAAAATAGTGCTCGAAGAACAGCCTAACTCGCTGAATGAGGTGGTGGTAACGGCGCTCAATATCTCTAAAGATAAAAAGTCGTTAGGCTACGCGGTGCAGGGCTTAAAAGGTAAAGACATTGCCGAGGCCAAAGAAACCAACTTTATCAACGCTTTAACCGGAAAAATTGCCGGTGTAAACATCACCAACAGCCAGGGCGATATGGGCTCGTCGCGTATCGTTATCCGTGGCGAAACTTCTATCTCGGGCAACAACCAGCCGCTGTTTGTGATTGACGGAACCATTGTAGATAACTCCCAGTTTCAGGGCACCAATGGCTCGCGCGATTTCCCGAACGCGCTGGCCAGCATCCCATCGGAGGATATTGAGTCTATCAGCGTACTGAAAGGTCCCAACGCGGCGGCCCTTTACGGTTACCGTGCGGCAGCGGGCGTTATTTTGGTTAAAACCAAAACCGGCAAAGGCGCCAAAGGCTTAGGCGTGACGATTAACTCTAATACTTCTTTTTCCAATATTCAGGTGTTGCCTAAATATCAAAACGAGTTTGGCCAGGGTTCTAACGGCCGTTTTAG
>CAXYKR010000212.1:0-6013 GCA_964277815.1 uncultured Mucilaginibacter sp.
AATTGTGTTTTTACCAGGTCGGTGTAAATTTCGTTGGTAACAACGTATATGTTTTCTTGCGGGCAAATTTTTAAAAAACGCTCATAAGTGTTTTGGATGAGAGTTTTACCGGTGCCTAAAATATCAATAAACTGTTTGGGATGTGAGGTTCGGCTGATAGGCCAGAAACGGCTGCCTATACCGCCAGCCATAATAATGGCGTAATAGTTTTTGTTCATGTGATTACAGTAAGTAGTGTTGGTGTAACACCGCCGTCAAAATTGTAAAAAAATATCGGGTTTTATAATAATAAAAGACGATATTTAGTTATATAAAACAGTGTTAACATACAGCGGAAAATTTCGAACATAACAGTCAAAAATCATATTAGTTTAATATTTTGTTTACAAAACCTGCGCTACGTAATTTTTTTTGTTATTTTGAACTATAAAAGCAACATTTCATAATTTCTAAAACAACGATGATTGAAATAAAAAAATCGCTTTTTGACAACCTTCAGAATTTCTTTGGCTTTGATAATTTTAAGGGTGAGCAAGAAGCGATTATCACCAATATAATGGCCGGTAATGACACCTTCGTTATTATGCCAACCGGCGGCGGTAAATCCATGTGTTATCAGCTTCCGGCACTCATGACGGAAGGTACGGCAATCGTAATCTCCCCTTTGATTGCCTTAATGAAAAATCAGGTCGACCAGCTTCGGGCTTTTTGTAATTCAGACAGTGTAGCCCATTTTTTAAATTCATCTTTAACCAAGTCCGAAACCGCAAAGGTAAAAGAAGATGTACTGGCCGGCCGCACCAAGTTGCTTTATGTAGCGCCCGAGTCTTTAACCAAGCAGGACAACATCGACTTTTTGCGGTTAAATAAACTTTCGTTTGTTGCTGTTGATGAGGCGCATTGTATTTCTGAGTGGGGGCACGATTTCCGCCCGGAGTACCGCAAAATTCGCCAGGTGATTGCTAACCTGGGCGAGAATATTCCTATCATCGCCCTTACAGCTACCGCTACCCCAAAAGTACAGCACGACATCCAGAAGAATCTGCAAATGAACAATGCAACGGTGTATAAGTCATCGTTCAATCGTTCCAATTTGTACTACGAGGTTCGGGCCAAACGTAACGTGCTTAAAGAGATTATCAAGTTCATTAAGCAGCACCAGGGCAAATCGGGTATCGTGTATTGTTTGAGTCGTAAAAAGGTAGAAGAGGTGGCCGAGGCTTTAATGCTTAACGGCATCAAAGCTTTGCCTTACCACGCCGGTTTAGATGCCAAAGTACGTGCCGAAACGCAGGATAAGTTTTTGATGGAAGATGCCGATGTGATAGTAGCTACCATCGCTTTCGGTATGGGTATTGATAAACCCGATGTGCGTTACGTAATACACCACGATGTGCCTAAGAGCATGGAAGGTTATTACCAGGAAACCGGACGTGCTGGTCGTGATGGCGGTGAGGGTGTATGTGTGGCCTTCTACTCTGAAAAAGACGTAGATAAGCTGCAAAAGTTTATGAAAGACAAGCCTGTTTCTGAACGCGAAATAGGTACCCAAATATTAAAAGAAGTTATTGATTATGCCGAGTCGGCCGTGTGCCGCCGTAAGCAGATATTGCACTACTTTGGCGAAGATTATGAAGCTTCGAACTGTAACTGCATGTGTGATAACTGTAGCTCAGAACGTCAGTTTTTTGATGCTGAAGCGCAACTGCATCAGGTACTAAGCTTGATTAAGCAATTAGGCGATAAGTTTGACGACCATCATATCACCAGTGTGTTGATGGGGCAGGATAACCCGCATGTGCATCACTACGAACATTATTTACTTGATGTTTTTGGTGCCGGTAAAGAAGAAGGCGAAAACCTTTGGCGCTCGTTATTGCGCCAGGCTATGTTGGATAACTTCTTGTCGAAAGATATTGATAATTACGGCTTGTTAAAGCTGACAGAAAAAGGTCAGGATTTTATCGACAACCCATACAGCATCCGTTTTGTGCTAAACAAGCCGATGGAAGCTGCTGATGATGATGACTCTGAAGATGGCCCTAAGCAAGGCGGCACGGCATTAGATACGCAGTTGCTGCAAATGCTGAAAGACCTGCGCAAAAAGATTGCCAAGCAAAAAAATCTGCCGCCATTCGTTATCTTCCAGGACCCGTCTTTAGAGGAAATGTGTACGCACTACCCGGTGTCAACTGACGAGTTAAAACAGATTTCGGGCGTGGGCGCCGGTAAGGCAGCCAAGTTTGGTGGTCCGTTTATTGAGCTGATTAAGAAGTATGTAGAGGATAACGATATTGACCGACCGGTAGATATGGTGATAAAGAGCGCGGCCAATAAATCTGCATTAAAAGTTTACATCATCCAGAATATCGACCGTCATTTAGACCTTGAAGACATTGCCGCTTCTAAGGGCTTAACTTATGAAGAAATTCTGCGAGAGGTAGAGTCAATCGTAAATTCGGGTACTAAACTAAATCTGAACTATTACATCGACGAAGTTATCGACGAGGACAAGCAGGACGAAGTTTATGATTATTTCCGCTCAGCCGAAATCGACTCTATAGATGACGCTTTGGTGGATTTAGGTGTAAACGATTACACCCGAGAAGAAATTCAGCTGATGCGTATCAAATTTATGTCGGAATTAGGGAACTAATTTTTCAAGACAAAATCATTCATATAGAGGAGCCTCAAAAAAGGCTCCTTTTTTTGTGTAACTTATCGGCGGTTCGGTTGTTCAATCCTAACCAATAACCTATGAACGCTTACCGCCTCGTCACCTTTTTAGTTGGCTTTGTATTTTACGGTCTACTGATTGCCTTAACAACGCCTGCTTTTGCACAAACCGCGAACGACAGTATTTCGATCAAGATGTACCGGTATCAGCAAGCACATCCCTCATCTTTACTGTTTGCACACTTCGATAAAACGGTCTACACAAATAATGAAAATGTTTGGTTTACCGCCTACTTGCTCAATTGCACTAATCCCGAGCTGCATAACACCTTATCAGTTGCGTTAATTAATGATCTGGACAAAACGGTAAGGTTGCAAAAGAAATTCGTGATGGGGGCGGGTATTGCCTTTGGAAACATGCTTTTACCCGACACCATTGCTCCCGGCAACTACAGTGTATTGGTTTATACCAACCGCTTGGTTAACAATAAACCTGTGGCAATTTTTGAACAGCCGGTTACCATCAAAACTACTGCCACCCCCGATTTTAAAGCCTTGCTTTATCTACCCGACTCTAATGCTCTGAAATCGGCCACAAAGCCGGTAAATGTAACGCTGAGTGTATCCGGGAATGATTATATGCCTGTTCCGTTTGCTACGGTAAAATATAAGTTTGCCGGCAACGATACGAGCGTTATTACAGGAGTTACGAAAACAGATAAGGCAGGGCAGTTGATCCTCCCTGTGCCACGCGGCAAAAATTTGATCAGTGCACAAATTAAAAAGGAAAAGAATACGCAATACCTTTACCTGGCATTACCAAGTGCTAACCAAACTGCACAAGTTAAATTTTGCCCCGAAGGCGGACGTTTGATTGTAAACGTTTTGACCAAAGTAGGATGGGAGGCAACCACACCGGCAAAAGAACCGTTGAAAGTCAATGCCTTGCTATACGAAAACAATAAAGTCATTGATACGCTGCAAACCAACCAATACGGTATGGGCACGTTTTCGCTTATTCCAAAAACCAATCAAACTTACACGGTAAAGCTTAAAAATATAACGCAAAAGGATACGACATATAATCTTCCGCCCATCGAGTTGAGCGGCGTAAATATATCTATGGGGCAGGCACTTGCTGATGATGTGCTCAATTTCCAAATCAAATCAACTCAGCACATGTCGGTTTATTTACATGTTCATAATTATCAGCAGGAATTTGTTAACATGCCTGTTGAGGTGGAAGCTTATGCTCCGCGCAGAGTGAAGGTGGCTTTGGACAGCCTTCCCAGAGGCGTTAATTGTATTACTTTAACAGATGCCGCAGGCCGGCTCTTAGCTGAGCGAACGTTTTTCGCCCATTTTGACAGCAAAGAAAAGCTGCTTCTGCAAACCGATAAAAGCACATACAACACACGCGAAAAAATACAACTTTCTGTAAAACTTGCCGCCGCTAATGCCAACGGAACGAATGCATTGGTATCAATTGCCTGTGTGCAGGCCAACCGGATTGAGATTAAAAAAGTTAACGATATCGAGACTTATACCTATCTAAAAAATAATCTACAACAGTTGCCGATGAAGGAAAATTATTTGGGCACTACTGCCGACGATAAAAACTTTTTAGAACAGGTACTTTTAATTAAAGGCTGGCGTAAATATAATTGGACCAACATCAGCAGCAGTAATGCAAGTTTAAATCAAATTGACGAACATTCTGTAATATTTTCCGGTAAGATATTATTAGGAAATAAGCCGCTTAAAAAGCCGGTTTCGTTGGTTGTGGCACGCGATTCAGGTTCAGTTTTACTGACTACCGATGCAGTTGGAAACTTTACGCTTGACCCAAGCCAGTTGATTACGGAACAGGACGGAAAGGTGCGGCTTTTGATTGCTATAAAAGATAATTACAGTGCCTACTACACCGATCCGTACAAATTATTGAATGATCAGTTATCTAAATCTTATCAGCCTGTTATTTACGAAAAGGGAATATCCACCTTAAATACAAGCTCGTTTACTTTGTCGGGTTTTCAAAAAGCAATTCAACTAAAAGAAGTTAAGGTGACGGCGGGTAAGGGGGCTGTATACCGAACAGGTAATACAAATCAATGTGGCGATTATGTTTGTCAGTTTAACATACTCAACTGCCCTAATCATGTGTTTGCCCCTCATACATTGCCTGTTGTGGGGCGTATGTATACACTTAACGGACGGATGATTACTTATCAAGGCTGTGCTGAAGAAAAAGACAGTATGAGAATGATTAGCGGAATCTTCTTATCAAAACAGTTTTCCGGCTCTGATTATTCGATTTTAAACCCAACCGAACCTGAATATATGTCTACAATATTTTGGAAACACCTTACTCAGGTAGATGCTGAAAAGCTAACCACACTGTCATTCTACACCAGCGACATTACCGGAAAATACAAAATTGTTGTGCAGGGCATCACCGAAAATGGCGTTGTTTATGGACAAAGTTATATCACTGTCAACAAAAAATAAAGCGCTTACATGGCTATTACTTTAAACTCTGTTCGCCGGTTTTGAGCGCGGTTATCTTCAGTATTGTTTGGTACCACCGGCTTGAGTTTACCGTATCCTTTATATTGCAATTTGGCAGCGTTAACACCATGGCTTATCAGATATTGATATACTGTTTTAGCCCGGTTTTCGGATAAGGTCTGATTCAGTTTATCGTTACCTGCATTGTCGGTATGGCCGGATATTTCAATGCTAACCGTTGGGTTTTGCGCCATAAAACTGATGAGGGATTGCAACGCCGATTGCGACTCTGGCTTTAAGTTATAGCGGTTGGTATCAAAAAATATATTTTTCAGGATGGCCGACTTGCCCACTTCAATCGCACTCAGCGGAATCTCAATCTGAAAAAACCGGGGCGCGTTTTTGCCAGTCAGCGAAAAATTTTCGGATGAAAACAGATATCCATTTTTGGAAACTGTTAAACCATAATTTTTGCCGGTGACTAAGGTTGCTAAAAAGTCGCCTTGCGTTGCTGAGCTGTAATTTTGGTAAACAGGCGTGTTGGTCACCAAATCTACAATCTCGACAGCTGCCTCAATAGGTTGTTTGGTGGCCGCATCGGTTACAGTGCCTTTGACGTAGGTTACCAGGTGTGGTCTTGCTTTTTCGGGGAGTTCGAAGCTGTAGATATCAAAGCCGCCAAAGCCGTTCAAGGTGTTGGATGCAAAAAAAGCATACTTGCCATTGGCGCTGATGCTCAAGCCGTTCTCGTCGCCGCTGGAATTGATGGGGTAACCCATATTTTCAGGCTTTTGCCATTTACCGGTTTTGTCCATCCGGCTCACAAACA
>CAXYKR010000213.1:0-7756 GCA_964277815.1 uncultured Mucilaginibacter sp.
GTGCCGCTGGCTGTAATAATATCGTTGCCTAACTGGTTGCTTAATTCGGGATGATTTTTTGCTTTGAGTACCTGGCTTTTGTCATCAGGTAATACCAAATCTTGTCCCTGGTAATTTTGATGTATGATGGGTTTAACGCCCTCGCCGCTGCAGTCGGGCGAGGTATCCATATGCGAGCAAAAGCAGATTACCGGTACATCGGGCTTATCCGTATTAGCAGGTATAGTAGCATATACATAACCATGCTCATCCAGGTGTGCATCGGCTATACCTAAATCGAGCAGTTCCTGTACCAACACGCGGCCCATGTTTTTTTGCTTTTCGGTAGATGGGCAGGTAGGCGATTCGGGGTCTGATTGGGTATCTATAGTTACGTAACGCAAAAAACGCTCGGTAACAGTAAAATTTAACTGATTCATCTGAGAATAATTTGGAGGTCTGTTTGCAAAAATGAAACTTTATTTTTGCTTGCTTGCATCAAAATTTACATTACTTTATACTTATGAACACCGAAGAACTGCGCGATTACTGCCTCGAAAAACTTGCCGTTACCGAAAGTTTTCCATTTGACAACGATACGCTGGTTTTTAAAGTAGGAGGTAAGATATTTTTGCTGGTTAGCCTGGATAAGGGTAACAGCTTTAATGCCAAGTGCGACCCTGAACGGGCGGTAGAATTGCGCGAACGTTATGCCGAAGTGCAGCCCGGCTATCACATGAACAAAACGCATTGGAATACGATATATATCGACGGGAATTTAACGTGTAAGGAAATTTGTGAAATGATAGACCACTCGTACGACCTGATTGTAAAAAGCCTGCCTAAAAAGTTGCAAGCAGAGCTTTTTGGGCAGGCATAACTTAAAACGGTTCTGCTGGGTCGTTTTGCTTTCTCTTCATCACTAAAATGATGTTAAGAACCACCAGCGTGGCAATTAAGGCAGTCATATAGTTTAAATTAAATCGGGGTGCAATTATACAAACAATAGATGTACCAACATCTAAATAGGGTTATAATATGCTTTTTTAACGCGTAAGCAGTTACATTATTATGCCGATGTGGAATAGCTTACCCAAGTTGATGAGATTTTTGTTTAAGAATAACCCGACAGGGGTTAAGACAATTTTCTCTTCCTGGTTTTTGCCTTTGCAGGTGGGGCTGGCTCTTCCTCATCATCTTCAAAGGCGTCATAACGGCGGGCCATTTTAGCTACGCGCTCTTCCAGGCTTTCTAAAGTAAGCTTTTCGCGAAGCCGATCAACCAGTATTGGGAATGCAAATGGGGTAGGGCGTTCTACCTGTTTAATTACAATTTCCTGCTTTTGTATACGCAGCAAGGCTTCCCGAAGCCTGAATTCTTCTAACTGAAAGGCCAGGGCCTCGTTAAATGCCTGCCTGATGAGCAGGTTATCTGGCTCATACTCCATAAATACATCAAACAGCAACCCGGTGCTGGCTTGCAAATGCCGGTTCTTAATAGGCTGACCGGGGTAGCCGGTAAATACTAGTCCGCCAATGTGGGCAATATCCCTGAAACGGCGTCGGGCCATTTCGTTGGCATTCAAGCTATGCTGTATATCGTCAATCAGGTTGTGGATGGTAAATAAATCTTCTTCTAAGGCTTCCATCAGCGGTATGGGTTCGTCGGTCAGCAATTCGAAACCGTAATCGTTCATGGCTATACTGTAAGTGGCTTTTTTGATGCGGCCAATACGGTAAGCAATCAGCGACGCCATGCCCTCGTGCACCAGCCGCCCCTCAAACGGATAGAAAAACAGGTGGTGCCCGTCGCGCGATTCAAACGCCTCTATCAGTAAATCGGTGCGTTTGGGTAAATGCGATAGCCGCTCCTGCAGGTTGAATAATGACCGTAACGCTTTTACCTCCACATCTTTTTCCTGGTGATGGGCAACCTCATCCAGTTTATCGCGAAGCACCGAAGATAGTTGTGAGGATAGCGGCATACGCCCGCCTGCCCAACTTGGAATTAACCCTTTGGTAGCGTTGGATTTTTTAACAAAGGCAGTCATATCTTTCAACTGCACAAACTCCAGGCTGCGGCCGGCAAACCAAAAAGTATCGCCGGGCTTAAGGCGTGATATAAACCCTTCCTCGATTGACCCCAAACTGCCGCCGTGCAACATTTTAACCCTTAAACTTGCACTGCTGGTAATGGTGCCAATACTAAATCGGTGCCGCATAGCTACCCGACGGCTGTTTACTTTATATAAGCCGTCTTCTACTTCTACTTTTAAAAACTCGTCGTATTGAGATAGCGTAGCACCGCCGGTAGTAATAAATTCTAATAGTTGGCTAAACTCAGTTTCGCGCAGGTCGGCAAAGGCGTAAGTGCTTTTAATTTCTTTAAATAGCTGGTCGGCCCGGAAACCGTCTGACACTGCCAGGGTGACCATGTATTGAATCAAGACATCTATAGCCAGCAGAATAGGGTCGCGGCTCTCGAAATTGACATGGGTGATAGCCTCTTTTAGGGCGGCGCCTTCCAGTAGTTCGAGCGAGTGCGTAGGAATAAAGTAAGCCTTAGAAACTGCGCCGGGGTGGTGCCCGCTACGACCGGCACGTTGCATAAAACGGGCAACACCTTTGGGGCTACCCACCTGTACAACGGTATCAACCGGCCTGAAATCGACCCCTAAATCTAAGCTTGACGTACAAACTACCAGTTTAAGTATACCCTGATGCAGGGCTTGCTCCACCCAATTACGCAATTCATTATCCAGCGAGCCATGGTGCATGGCCATAATACCTGCATACTCGGGGTAGCGGTCTAAAATGGCATGGTACCAAATTTCTGACTGGGCGCGGGTATTAGTAAAAATAAGCGTGGTTTTGCTACCGGCTACAATCTCCATCACTTCAGGCAATAATTTCAGTCCGATGTGGCCCGTCCACGAGTAATTATCAATGTCTTTAGGTATAACCGATTGGATATCCAGCTTTTTGCTGATGTTGGCCCGCACCATCTTTCGTTTCTCGGACGGAAAATTGTTGCCCAGTAATACTTCTGAAGCCTGCTCCAGGTTGCCAATGGTTGCGCTGATACCCCAGATGCCCCCTCCCCAGCCCTCCCCAGAAGGGAGGGAATCCTCTCCCTTGGAGAGGGCCGGGGTGAGGTTTTTCAACCTCGATAAACCTAGTTCTACCTGTACGCCACGCTTGGTGCCCAAAAGTTCGTGCCACTCATCAATCACCAAAATTTTTAGTTTCTGAAAAATCTTGGGATAATCTTTCTGTGCCAGCATCAGGTGCAGGCTTTCGGGAGTGGTAAGCAGCACCTCAGGCAGCTTTTTGCGTAAAGCCTGTTTTTCGGCCTGCGAGGTGTCGCCGGTTCGGGTGCCAATGCGCCAGGGCAAACCCAGCTCGTCGCACACTTCCTGCATGGCCTTGCGTATATCATTTGTTAAGGCCCGCAAGGGTGTAATCCAAAGCATCAGCAAGCCGTTGTTGGTTCGCGTTTGGTAAGTGTCAGGGTGCTGATTAATGTAGTCTACCAAAAAGGGCAGGAACAACGCGAAGGTTTTACCACTGCCTGTAGGCGCATTAAGCAAACCCGAATAGCCGGCCAGGTAGGCATCCTGCATTTCCTGCTGAAACGGGAACTGCTGCCAGCCTTTTTGCTTAAACCATTCGCCAATTATTTGCTGCCCTTTGGTGCTCATTGATGTAGTATTACAAAACAACGCCAAAATGGTTGTAAGCGAGGTGCACAGGTACTATTAAATGACTACAATAACACGGATAAATATTGCTAAATGAAGACCTATTTACGTAAAGAAATTTGAGAAGTAAAGTGTTAGCTTTGAGGTAACTGACAGCTATGAAAAAATTAATTGTATTAACCGGTGCCGGCATTAGTGCCGAGAGCGGATTAAAAACCTTTCGCGACAGCGACGGCTTGTGGGAGGGCTATGATATTGAAGAAGTGGCCACTCCCGAAGCCTGGCAACGCAACCCGGCACTGGTACAAGAATTTTACAATATGCGCCGTAAATCGGTAATGGAAGCCGAGCCCAATGCCGCACATTATGCCTTAGCTAAGCTCGAAGAAAAATACGACGTAACCATCATTACTCAGAATATTGACGACTTACACGAGCGGGCAGGTTCGGCGCATGTAGTGCATTTGCATGGGGTTATTACCCGCTCGCAATCAAGCCTTAATCCTAATCTTACTTACCCCATAAACGGTTGGGAAATTAAAATGGACGAGGTATGCGAACTCGGTTCGCCGTTAAGGGCGCACGTGGTTTGGTTTGGAGAGCCGGTGCCGATGATTGAAACCGCTGCCGCCTTATGTACAACCGCCGATATTTTTATTTTGATTGGCACCTCGCTGGCCGTTTATCCGGCCGCCGGACTCATTGATTACGTGCCCGACGGTGTGCCAAAATATGTTGTTGACCCGCACATCCCATATGTTCGCGGCGGTGAGTCTGTCATAAAGATTGAAGAAAAAGCCACTACCGGTGTGGTTAAGCTGGTAGATGATTTGTTAAACAAATAGCTACTGGCCAAACCTACCGATGTTATTATAGTTGGGCAGTAGGCTTGGTCTTAAAGCGGCGAAACACAATCCATACACCGCTAAGCAACGCTAACAAACAGCCGGCTTTAGGCAGGTAGTCGCCGTGGCGGGTATAAAAAGTCAGTTCAGAATTAAGGTTGATATCCTGCTTAAGTGCTGCTTTAACCCACCAACCCGAATGCTGTATAACATCGCCGCGCTGGTTAATAAAGCCCGAAATGCCGGTATTGGCTGAGCGGCATATCCAACGGCGGTTTTCGATGGCACGTAGCTTGGCGTAATCAAAATGCTGGTCTTTGCCCGAAGTGTTTTCCCACCAGCCGTCATTGGTAATAATGGCAATAAACTGTGCGCCTTTTTTCACGGATTGTGCTACCCAATCGCCCCAGATGGTTTCATAACAAATGACCGGGTCGGCGCCGATGCCGCTTTGCGAGTAAAATACTTCGGCCTCATCCTGGCCGCCGTAACCGCCAGCCGAACCACCCAAATGTTCAAAAACCGGTTTTAGAAAACTTAACGCAGAGCCAAATGGCATAGCTTCGGCACCAGGTACCAGTTTCGATTTATGATAAAACTGCAGTTTGCCCGAATTCTCGATGTTAACGGCTGCGTTAAAAACATCTACATAATCGTTACCCTGTGGCAGATGCTGTGCGGTTAGCGTATGTGCATCCGGGTAAATTTTATAGGTGGATATGCCGCTGATGACGTTGCCATTTTTGTATTTGCTCAAAAATTGTCTTACCTGGTTGTACTGTGAGCTGTTTTCAAAACTGTCTTCATTGATATCGTCAGAGATGGCTGTTTCGGGCCATATAAAATATTCGGTATTGGGTTGGGCCAGTGAATCGGATAAATGGGTGAGCAATTGTATGCCCTGGTAAGAGGGGGTATTGAATTTGGTGTAAGGGTCAATGTTAGGCTGCACGACAACTACATTCGATGGGTTTTCCTGCTCCTCGTAATTGTAATAACGATAGAGTGAAAAGGCTAAGGGCAGCAAGAGCACGCCAGTAAATACCGTAACCAGTTTTAACTGATAGGCCTTATTATTAGCCTCGCGCAGGTTTAAATAAATCAGGAACAGCAAGATATTGCATAACCATACCCATATGGTACCGCCGTAAACACCGGTATATTCATACCATTGCACCCACTGGTGGCTAACGGCAAAACCATTGCCTAAAGTCATCCACGGAAATTTCAGGTCCCAGGTTTGATGCAGGTATTCATAAGCCATCCAAAAGCAAATTAACCCGGCCAATCCCCATCCGCGCGAAGTGCTTTTTCGGAGATGATAATACAGCCAGCAGGCTGCGGCCATCAGCAATGGTCCGAGCGTATAAGGAATAACAGTGATGGGAATAGCCGCCAGCGGACCGATGATTTTTAACGAGTTGTATACCCAATAAATACATAGGCTGTTCCAAACAACAAAGCCAACAAACGTAGTAGCGAAAATTAATCTGCCTTTTTGCTTATAGGCCGACTGAATAATGTTTTCGATAGCTACCAGCATGGGTACCAGCGCACCAAAAAGCAGGAAGGTGGTATAGGAAGTTGGCGGCCAGGCAATCCAAAGCAATAAACCTGAAATAACAGCCAGCAGTACGTTTTTTTTCATGCGATACAAAGAAACGATGTATGGCTGGTAAAATTGCAATAAATATCCGATTGCCTTATTTAAGAGAGATGAGTCGGATCAGTGTTTTAAACTGCTGCCAGGCTGAGTGGAAACTTAATGGTAAATTTTGTGCCTTTGTTCACCTCGCTTGCCACGCTAATGCTGCCACCCAACCGCTCAACCTGCATTTTAACCATAAACAGACCCATGCCTTTACCCTCGACGGAGTAATCAAACCTTTTGTACAAGCCAAACAACTGGTGCCCATGTTTAGCCAGGTCTATGCCTTTACCATTATCTTTAAAATAAATAATAACATGATTATCGGTAATAGAGCTGCGGATGGAAATAACCGGCCTGATATACGGCCGTTTGTATTTAATGCTGTTGGTAATTAAGTTTTGAATAATGCTATGCAGATAGCTTTTTAAGGTGAGCAGGCGGTCAACCTCGCTAAACTCACATTGAATAGTAACCTTACTTTTTTGTATCAGGGAGTTAATGCTGAACTGAATTGCTTTAACAAGCTCAGTCAGCGAAACCTCTTCGACCTGGTCGTTGGCTTCGCTGCTGGCTTGCAGGATTTGATTTAGGTTAAGTATAACATCGTCCAGATTTTCGACAGCATGAGCAAGCATGTCCAGTGTGTAAGCTTGCTCATCGTCAGAAGCTGGTATATCTTGTAATAGTCCCGAAAGGCCGGCAATGTTAGCTACCGGGGCTCGCAGGTTGTGCGAGATAATATAGGCGTATTGCTCCAGGTCTTTGTTGCGTTGCACTAAATCCTGGGTAATGCGTTCGCGCTCTAACTGGGCGTTATGCTGTTCGGTTACATCTCTAAAGTTGCATACAATAGCCCGTACATTAACATCGTGCAGCATATTGTTAAAAATGCATTCCACCCAAATGTAATGGCCCTGTTTATGGCGGTTACGGCAATTGACAATGATGGGCTCTAAGGGGTTTTGCAGCAATTTCCTGAAATGGCTTTCCATCAAAGGGGCATCGTCAGGATGTACCATGTCCAGCGCCTTAAAAGGCAATTCTTCCAGGTGAGTCCAACCGTTAATACGCTCGCACGAAGGGCTACGGTATATAATGTTTAGTTTGCCATCAAACAATGAAATACCTTCGTAGCTGTTTTCAATCAGCTTGCGAAAGCGTATCTCATTGGTAATAATTTGTTGCGTGTTTTCCTGAACGCGTTTTTCGAGTTCGGCATTTTGTTGCGCTTTTTTCTCCTCGGCAAGTTTACGTTCGGTTGCATCGCGCGATACGTTTGCAAATCCAATCAGGTTGCCGTGGTCATTATAAAGGCTGGTTAAGGTATCATTGGCCCAAAAAGCAGAGCCATTTTTACGTACCCGCCACCCTTCGGTTTCGTGCGTGCCATTTTTGAGCGCCTGTTTTAAGCTATGGCTAAGCAGTTTGCGTTCATTATCGTTAGGGCGGTAAAAAACAGAAATATGACGGCTAATAATCTCCTCGCTTTGGTATCCATGAATACGTTCGGCGCCCTCGTTCCAACTCAGAATATAACCGTTAATATCAATTAAAAAGATAGCATAATCGGTAACGCTGCTT
>CAXYKR010000214.1:0-20601 GCA_964277815.1 uncultured Mucilaginibacter sp.
CCGCAGGCTTTAGTAGGTACCGGTTCGCTAAACGTTACCTACAATAGCGCTTTTACTTATCCTGGTGGCTTCTTTTCCAACGTTTTCGGTTTCGGAGCTTATGGTCCTACAGTAACCGTAAATTACGGAGCTACCAACTTTACCGGCCTTTGGTCATCATCTTACGATAACGCGCTGGATTACCAATACGTTCTTGACAACACAGCGTCAAATCCTGCACTGATATATTCAAATGCAGTAGCTCGTATTATGAAAGCTTTTGTGTTTTCTAAACTGGTTGATCAGTATAATGATGTGCCTTACTCTGAGGCACTGAAGGGTAATGCATTACTAACACCAAAATATGATAAAGCGCAGGACATCTACAGAGATCTAGTTGCCCAGTTAAACACAGCTATCGCTAATATTACCACCGGACAATCAAGCAATGCAACATCGGCTATTGCTGCCAGTGCAGATCCGATGTTTGGTGGGGATATGAACAGATGGAAACGTTTTGCTAATTCACTTAAACTACGTTTATTAGTTAAGATGGCGCCGGTATCAGAGCTTAGCAGCTTTGCCAGGACCGAATTTGCCGCTTTCAACAATAGTATCGGTATTATCACTGATGATGCATTAGTAAACCCTGGTTATGTAAAGCAATCGGGTAGGTTGAACCCTACTTATAACTTGCTGGCGGCTGATGAAAACAATAACCGCCGTCAAACTTCGGCACTGCCTACCATCTGGATTTACTCTTTTTATGATGGTCAGAAATTGAGCGATCCGGGTCGTGGTTCCGTAATTTTCAGAAACTTCCCTAACACACAGAAAAATCAATTAGGTCAGGATAACTTAGCAAGCACTGTAATCCCGCCGGCTGGTTCAACTGCCTGGTATACCGGTACAGATTTTAATACTCCGGGCTTAGGTGTGGCTAAAGGTCCTTCACAAGGTCAGGTTATAATGCTTTTAGCAGAAGCACAGTTTTTAAAAGCTGAAGCCATTGCCAGAGGATACCTCACATCAGGTTCAGCAAAAACTGAATTCCAGGCGGGTGTCAGAGGCTCTTTCGCGTACTTGTTTAAAAATCAGTCTGACGTGGTTGATCCCTCTAAGGACGTAACTGCAGCTGTAACCAAGTATTATAATGATAACGCGTTAAGCCCATTGGTTAACTTTGATTTAGCTACCACCGTTGAGCAACAAGTAGAAGCGATTATTACGCAGAAATATATTGCTATGAACGCTATTGCTTGTGATGAGGCGTTTGCAGAATACAGACGTACAGATTACCCTAAAGTGGTAAAAGGGTCTACTAACCCATTATTAACCTTTGCATCATTACAGTCAGTTGCTACAAGCCCTGACAGGTTAATTACAAGAATTGCTTATCCTCAGAGTGAATATAACCTGAACGGAAGTAACGTTCCTCAAAACGTTAACTTATACACAGCTAAAATTTTCTGGGACTTAAATTAATATAAACGATCATGAAAAAGAACATATTCAGAATACTGTCGCTGTTATTAGCAGTCAGTTTCCTTTCTTCCTGCTTAAAGGATGATAGCTTGGTTTTAAATCCGGCAAAGGGAAATAACGTAATTGAGTTTGCAAACCCGGCCCAAATTTCAAGTCCATCGGGCAGCGTATTTCCTCTTTACACTTTTTCTTACAGTGCCGTTGCACAGGTAAGTTTGCCGGTAACCGTAAGTTATTCCGGACCAGAGTCTGGTGCTCCGCAGGATATCACTGTAAATATTGCTCCGGGTACTGCAACACAGGTTAGCAGCTACAATACCAACCAAAGCACCAATTTTCAATTGATGCCTTCTACAAATTACACATTATCTGCTTCTCAGGTTGTTATTAAACAAGGTGAGTCTAAAGCAACTTTTAATGTGGTATTTAAACCTAATACCTTTGATTTCAGCAAATCTTTGGTTTTACCTTTAACCATCTCTTCTGTATCTTCAGGAATCATCAGTGGTAACTTTGGTGCCATATTGCTGAGTGTAAACGTTAAAAACCAGTTTGATGGTGCTTATTCTTTTAAAGGTTATATTTTAAGAAACTCTGCTTCAGGGCCGGATTTAACCCTGAGCGGTAATTTTAAAGGTCTTACAAACCGGTTAAACACTTTAGGTTTGTACCAAAACTCATTCTCACAGTATTGGGCCAATGGTACAAATGTTGGTGGCATTGACGGATTAAACTTGACTGTTGATCCAACCACCAATAAAGTAACCATCAGAGCAACTGGTAACGCAACCCTTAAAAACACTGCAGGTTATGATAGCCGTTATGATCCGGCAACTAAAACCTTCTATTTAGGGTTTGACTGGGGTACTGCGCCAAGTAACAGGGCTGCTATTGATACTTTAACCTACACAGGTCCATAATTAATTATTGTTGAATATTTTATAAGGTCGCTTATTAAACTAAGCGACCTTTTTTTTGTCAAATAACTTTATTTATAAAATAATATTTGCGAAATTGTTACAAAAAAACCTATGAAAACATTTATCAGAATTGCACTCTTTTTTGCGGCCCCTATTTTACTGATTGCTGCTAACTTAGAGAAAACAGCGTTTTTGTCTGACAGGTCAAAAGTGATTTATCATACGTCTGAAGAAAAGGTTTTAGATGGTCCGTTCGCTTTGTCTATGCCCAACGGAAATTTATCTTTAAGAGGAGTTTATAAAAACAATGAGCGCTCGGGCAATTGGTATTGTTTCAACCCAGACGGGTCAACGTTTTTGAGGTATAACTATGATCAAAAAAAGTTGGTATATCTTGATACTGCTGCTATTACCCGTGTTAAATTTAATGTCATTGGGTTAGCTCCGGAACTAAAAAAGGATGCAAGTGTACCAGTTCCTATCTGTTCTATTGAGCAATATATTTCTTTGCTTGGCACAGAAATTCAACGAAAAATTTTTGCTCAAAATAAATCTGCCGAAGGCACCATTGATGTCGACTTAATTGCTAATGTTAATGACAAAGGCAAAGCTTACTACTCCGGTCACTACGTTGTTGATGGAGTAGATGTCGAGCAAAAAATAACAATTAACGAAAAACCGTTTGATTTGGATTGGATACCCGCAAGCTATAAAGGCAAAAAATATGCATCTACGTTTGCAGTTAAGATGAGGTTCACGTTAACTCAGGATCCTACAGTAAGGCAAAGATTTATCTGGAACTATTAAGATTTCAGACACACAATTTTAAGAATAACATGTTTTGAAGGCTGTCAGCAATGACAGCCTTTTTTATTATCGTAAACGCAACAATAAATCAGTTTTCCTGTCAATATCGTATCATTTGTAACATTCTTAACACTATTTAACTTTTGTTAATTAAAGCTTGATTTTTTAACTTATAGGCGATACATTTATCGCCCTTGAATTAACAGATCTTAAATTAACAACATGAAGAGAATTCTACTTATGAGTTTGTGCTTTGTTTTGCTCTTTTTTGGGCAAACTTATGCGCAAGACCGTACAGTAACAGGTACTGTTACTGCTAAAGATGACGGGCAACCGCTCCCGGGCGTTGTAGTTAAAGTAAAAGGTACACAAACCGGAAGCTCAACCGATGCCTTCGGTAAGTATTCTATCAAGCTATCCGCCGGTGGTACGCTGGTGTTTACTTTTATCGGCTACGAACCTCAGGAATCGGTGCCAACAGGTAATGTTTTAAATGTAGCCTTAGCGCCCAACGTTAAGCAATTGGGCGAAGTTGTAGTTACCGCGTTGGGTACACGCAGCGAGAAAAAATCGCTGGGTTACGCTCAAACTACCGTAACGTCCAACGAAATCAATGCTTCATCCTCTATCAACCTGTTCAGTGGTGTTCAGGGTAAAGTGGCCGGTGTGAGCATTTCTAACACTTCGGGTTCTCCGGGTGGTTCAACTAAAGTAATTATCCGTAGTTTTTCGTCAATTACTGGTAGCAATCAGCCTTTGTATATCATTGATGGTGTGCCTATTGATAACTCACGCCCGGGTTCGGATGCCAATTTTGACTTCGGTAACAATGCCAATGATATCGACCCTAACTCAATCGAAAATATGAGTATCCTGAAGGGTTCGGCAGCAACAGCATTGTACGGTTCCAGAGGTTCTAACGGTGTTATTTTGATTACTACCAAACGCGGTAAAATCGGAAAGCCAGTTGTTGACGTAAACCTTGGTGCTACACTTACCAACATCGCTTTGTTTTATCATCCGCAGCAAGTTTTCGGGCAAGGTTGGGATTCTCAATCGTACATTTCTGAAAACGGTAACTGGGGACCTAAGTATGATGGCGTAGTTAGACCGTGGGGAGCAATTGTAAACAATTCACAATTGCTTAAGCCTTTCTCATTTGTACAAAACAACGTTAAAGATGCTTTTGACACCGGTTTGGAGTTAAACAATCAGGTAGCGGTGAGTGGTGGTAACGAAACCTCTACTTACTATATGTCATACGGTAATGTGTACAGCAACGGCATTTTACCATCTAATAACGATAGCTATAAACGTAACAACTTCAGCTTAAAAGGTTCAACTACTTACAAAGGTTTTACGGCAGAGGCTTCAATGAACTATGTAAGTAAAGCATCTCGCTTTGTAGCTACCGGCCAGGGCGATTCTGGTATTGGTTCGGGCTTTTACGAAGAGTTACTGCAAATTCCTGGTAACATTCCAATCCGTGATTTGCGCGATTACAAAAACCAGTTCTTTAACGTTGATAACTATTTTACGCCATTTGCAGAGAATCCATATTACACGCTCTACGAAAATGGCAGCCGCTACCGCAGCGACAGGATTTATGGTAACGTTAACTTGCAATATAAAGCCAATAAATGGTTAACCTTCCAGATTCAGCAAGGTGTGGACGTGAACAATTCTGGCGACAGAATATGGCATAATGTAAACAACCCGGCTCCGGGCAGCTGGAATGGTGCTAATCCAACAAACCCAGAGGGTGGTACCCGTTCAGCCGATGTGGGTAACGTTATCGAAGACTCTTTTAAACAATTTGAGTACGACTCAAAAGTTAACGCCTTATTCAACTCAAAAATAACTTCAGATTTTGATGTGAACGGTTTAGTGGGGGTTAACTATAACGACCGTGGTGGCCGCACGCTGAGCAGCGAAGTGCAAGGTTTAACCATTCCAGGTTTTTACCAGTTATCTAACACCTCTAACCAACCAAGCAGCTTCGAGTCTGAAACTCATCGCCGGTTATTGGGCGTTTACGCGCAGGCTACTTTAGGTTACAGAAACTATTTATATCTAACTTTAACCGGACGTAACGACTGGTCGTCTACCTTACCTAAAGGTAAAAACAGTTATTTCTACCCAGGCGCCAGCTTAGCTTACAACTTCCTGCAAGCATTTAATTTGCAGAGCGAAACCTTTACCAGCGCAAAATTACGCGCCAGCTATGGTAAAACAGGTAGCGATACAGACCCTTATCGTATCATCAATACCATCACTGCTACTAATGTTGGTTTAGGTTTTGGTAACAACGCGTTTCCATTTAACGGAGTACCTGGCTTTACCGTAAGTAACCAGCTTAATAACGGAACCCTGAAGCCAGAAACTCAAACAGAGTTGGAGTTAGGTATGGAAGCCAACTTCTTAAGCAACAGATTAGGTTTTGATGTAACGTACTACAACCGTATTAAAAAGGACCAAATCCTGCCGGTATCAACTTCACCATCGTCAGGTTATACTACTGCAGTACTTAACTTTGGTAGAGTAAGAAACCGTGGTATTGAGTTATCAGTACATGGTACGCCGGTTAAATCTAAAAACATTACCTGGGATGTGAATTACAACTTTACCCGTAATCGTAACTTAGTTTTAGAATTACCTAACGGCTTAAATAAAGTAGTGTTAAACAGTGCATATGATGCGCAGTTAGCCGCTATTGCAGGTCAGCCGCTGGGTGTATTTCTGGCTCCGGTACCGGTATACGACCCGCAAGGACACATTGTGGTAAACAATCAAGGTTTTCCTGTAACTTCTACCGATTTAGGAAACTACGGTACTTCACAATCTGACTTCCAAATGGGTTTATCTAACAGCATCCGGGTTAAACAATTTACTTTGGGCTTTACTTTAGACTGGCGCCAGGGTGGCCGTTTCTATTCGGGAACTGCAGATTTGTTAAACTTCGTAGGTGCTGACCAAAAAACGCTGTACAATGACCGTCGTCCGTTCATCGTACCAAACTCTGTTCAGGCGGTAACCAATGCTAACGGTACAACAAGCTACGTAGAAAACACTACACCTATTACAGAAACCAACATAGACGATTATTACTATCCAACCTCAAACAAAGCACAGGCTTATCAAAACAGGATTTTAGATAAAACTTATGTGAAATTGAGAGAGGTAACCTTAAGCTACAGCCTGCCAACCTCGGTAGCTAACAAGTTAGGCGCTCAGCGTGCTATGATTAGCATATTTGGCCGTAACCTGTATACCTGGTTACCAAAACGCAATCAAACTATCGACCCTGAGGTATCTAACCAGGGTATAGATTTGGCGAGTGAGTTCGGCGAGTTCAGAACTGCGCCGCCTTTAAGATACATGGGTGCATCATTAAAGGTTTCATTTTAATTGATTGGAAAACATGAAAAGAAGAACATTTTATAAATCAGCATTAGTATTCGCCATTTCATATCTATCATTTGGCTGTAGTAAAATTGCAGATATAAACGTAAGCCCTAATAACCCTTCGGTTGATGCGGCTACCCCTCAAATCCTTTTCCCGTCTGCAGTAATATCAGCAGCCGGACGTATCGGAGGCGAACTAAATATATTAGGTGGTATCTGGTCACAGTACTGGGCACAATCAAACAGTGCAAGCCAGTACCGTAACATTGATGCGTACAACGTTATCAGAACAGATTTAAACGGTAATTACAGCGAGCTTTTTGCAGGTTCGTTGAATGATTTACAGTTGGCCATCACCAAGTCGAAAGCAAGCGGTAATAACCAGTATTACCTGATGTCGACGGTGATGAAAGCTTTTGTATTCGAAACCTTGGTAGACCTTTATGACCAGGTACCTTACACCGAAGCTTTTAAAGGTATTGATGGTTTACAGCCTAAGTTTGATGATGGCTACAGCATTTATGTAGGTTTAATTGCTGAAATTGAGGCTGCCTTAGCTACTAACTACAATACCAATTTATCCGGCACTCCGGCATCAGCCGATTTTATATTTGGCGGCGACATGACCAAATGGCGTCAGTTTGCCAATACGCTGGAGTTGAAAATGTACCTGCGTATGATTAATGCCAAGCCAAGTGAGGCTCAGGCTGGATATCAAAAGCTGGTATCGAGAAACGCGGACTTTTTATCAACTAACGCCGGCGTAACATCATACACCGATGCAACCGACAGACGTAATCCGTTTTATACTTATAACATTTATGCGCTGAATGCGACTACTAACTTAAGAGCAAGCACTACACTGGCCAGCTATTTAAAGCAAAATAATGACCCGCGTGCCGTATCTTATTTTGGTACCTCAAACGTAGTATCTGTTAACCAAGGAGATTTTAACGCCTCGTTATCAGCTCACCCGGAGTATGCCAATGCAAACACTCCGGTTCAAAAACCTACCGACCCGGTATTTTTTATCACCCAAGCTGAGTCATACTTTTTGCAGGCCGAAGCTAACTTGCGTTATGGAAACGGTTCTAATGCTGCAGCCTTGTACGAGAACGGTGTAAATGCGGCCTTTGCCCAGGCAGGTGCTACCCGTGGCGGTTTATATCCTTTCCCGTCATCTGGTACATTTGACCAAAAACTTGCGGCAATTATCACTCAAAAATGGGTTTCATTCCCAAGCACCGGTCATACGCTCGAAGGTTTCTTTGACCAGCAGCGTACCGGTATCCCTGCTATCAGCCCGGTATATTCTACCAATGCTGCTTACGTACCTGGGCAGTGGGTTTATTCCAATGCTGGTGTAACTTCGGGTAAATTCCCTAAGCGTCTGGTATTCCCGGATGTTGAGCGCAGCCGTAATGCTAATACACCACCCGAGGTGCCAATTACTACTCCGGTATGGTGGGGTAAATAATTTATTAAAACTCAGTAGAATATTATCATGAAAAAATATATAGGATTTATTGGGGCGGCACTAATGTGCTTATCCATATGTTCGTGTCAGAAAGATAACTTCAATTATCCGGAAGGAACAGTGGGTTCGTCTACTATTACTTATTACCCGGTATTTACCCGTACCGGAAGCCAGTATGTAGTGGTAACTAAAGGAAGCACTTACACTGACCCTGGCATTACAGCTAAAGAAGGTACTAACGACTTGAAAGTGACTACGACCGGAACTGTAAATACAAATGCAGTTGGTGTTTATGCATTAACTTACTCGGCAACTAACAAAGACGGTTACTCGGCAACTTCAAGCCGTACTGTTATTGTGACCTCGCCAGATGCTACCGCTGCAGCCAACGATTTTTCGGGAAGCTATTTAAGAGCGTCAACCGGCCAGTCGGCAGTTTGGACAAAAATTGGATCTGGCGTATATTTGGTTAATAATCCGGGCGGAGCGGCTAATGTTAGTTTAGTGGCAGTAGCGCTTAACCAGGTAGGTAACCGTGTGTACATTCCGTCGCAGATAAGCAGCGACGGGCAAACCACCAGCTCAAGCAATGAGAGTGCAACACCCGGAGCAAACGGTACATTGAGCCAATACTCGTGGGTTATTTTAAATCCGGGTTATGGTACGGCTTTAAGAACTTTTGTTAAACAATAATCAGCATCTGATAACATGAAAAAGATATTATATACATTGATACTGTTTGCACTGGCTTTTAGCTCGTGCCGAAAAGATACCATTGATGCCGGCGGAACCAACGTACAAGATATGTCTGGCGAGTTTTGGGTTCAGGCTGATGACGGTGACCCTAACTATTATCGGGTGAGCACTTTTAACACGGCATCTAACTCAAGCACACAAATGTGGCTTAAGGAAGCTGATTACGGTTATCAGACGTTGGTTAATGTTGATTTAAACGCTGGGACATTTTCGCAACCCAGTGGGGCAGATATCACTGGTACCTATGTGTTTAAGCCTATCGTCATCACAAACGGTAAAATCACCAAAGATGGTACAAAAGCGCCTGGTTCTGGTGTAACAACTGACTTGATTACGTTTACTGCAACGCTGTATTCAAACGCAAGCACAACCTATCAAGTAAAATATACTGGTTATCGCAGAACTAAGTTTTTGCAAGACGATCATTAATTTGACCGTTCTTACATAAAGAACAAGCCGTCTCATAAGGTAATTATGAGGCGGTTTTTCATTTAAAAGCATTTTAGGTAGTTTTTCAGAGTGAGCCTGCTTGCATTGAAGCCTTTAGCTGATTTGGACGCTATTTTGCTTTAATATCCTAAAATAGGATACCTATTGTAGGATGTTACCTACGTGTATTGATTAATTCAGGTGCCCCATTTCATTTTGCACTGCCCTGTAAAATTCAGTACAATGCTGCGAGCCGATGATGTAAACCAGGCCATCGCGGTCGGTAAGGTGCAGTGCATCGTTACCGGCGGTGTAAAAGCGGATAGAGCCTTTGCTGTGCAAGTTATATACCGGGTTGTTAAACCAGTAGCGGCTGTAAGTGCCTTTCTCAACCTTTACAATGCTTTTCAGGTCAATTTTTACCAGGCGGGTAGTCCACAAGCCATTCAGTAAAATACTTTGGTTTTGTACCCGGGTACTAAAGTGTACTACAAATCCTAAAATGATAGAAATAATAATGATGGCAAAACCAACCACTATTAGTATGTCCGCGTTTTCGTCAGTAAAAAAGTAAACCGCAAAACAAACCATTGCCAGTACCAACCTGATTGTTACCGGTATCCATTCTCTGCCTAAATACTGTTTTTCAATAAATACCGGTGTGCTGCCTGTCATGGTTTTAATAGTTCGAAGATAATAACTTTTTTGGTTTGCGGTGTTAATTTGTACCGGTTGTCTAACCGGTACCCTGCCACCCATATCACATCGTCATTGCCGTTTACCAGTATAGGTATCTGCATTTTTTGATGCCGGGGCACTTTTTGATTGATGAAAAAGTTGCTCAGCTTTTTACGCGACGACATCCCCAAAGGCATAAAATAATCCCCTTCCTGCCAGTGCCTGATGGTTAACGGGTAAATCAGTGAATCTTCGTCAACCGCTGCGATAGTATGATTAGGCTCAGTCATAAAGGGTGTGAGAGTGCGGCTTATACGGAAAGCAACATCAGCGTAAAAAACTTCCTCGTCATCCTGGTTAATATAAATAGGCGGGGCAGTGAAGTCTTTTTTAGGAGAGATGATTAGCTTATCGCGGTCGAGCAGCAAACGATATGCATTTGATTCGAATACCCGACCGGCGTGTTTGGGTAATGCGCTGATAACATCATCCAGTACGGTATCATTAAAGCCATATTCTTTCAATAATTCGCCTAACAGCAAACGTTGCGGCTGTAACTGCAAAATACCGGTTTTATCAATATGAATTTCGTCATTTTGCCGGTTAACAAGCGTTTGCTTCACCACCTGCATTTGCAACTGCAGCAGTTGTTCTAACTCGCGGAAATGGGATAAATTACGTTCGAAGGTGTTTTCGAGGTTAGGGTTGAGTTCTTTGAGCTTAGGGATAATCTCATGCCTTATTTTGTTGCGGGCATATTTGGTAGAAGCGTTAGAGCTGTCTTCGCGGTAAGGTAACTCGTTTTGCGATACAAGGTCTGCAATCTGCTGCCGGTTTAAAAAAAGCAAAGGGCGTACCCACGGGCCGTTTTTAGGTAAAATACC
Source organism: uncultured Mucilaginibacter sp. (assembly GCA_964277815.1). GTDB lineage: Bacteria > Bacteroidota > Bacteroidia > Sphingobacteriales > Sphingobacteriaceae > Mucilaginibacter. The sequence goes on from CAXYKR010000214.1 coordinate 10,821, forward strand.
ATGCAAGCCGGCTATGCCCGTGCCGCGTGTCAGGTTTAACAATATAGTTTCAATTGTGTCGTTTTGGTGGTGTGCCAGCGCAACGGTATTGTATTGATGCTGTTGGTGTATTTGTTCAAACCACTGGTAACGCAGTTCGCGCGCGGCCATCTGGATGGAAATTTTTTGCTCTTCGGCGTGGGCCTGGGTATCGAAACTGATGGTATGAAAAGGTACCTGTAACTGCTCGGCCAGTAAGCGACAAAAGTCTCGGTCGGCATCAGCCTCCGCAGCGCGCAGCTTAAAATTGCAATGGGCAATGCCAAAAGTATAGCCGGCAGCTTTGAGTAAATGAACCAGCAGCACCGAATCCATGCCGCCGCTTAAGGCAGCCAGTATTTTATTTTGGCGGTTAAAAAGCTGATGCTGCTCAACATAAGCAGTAAAGTTTTGAACGGGCAGCATGGTCAAAATTATTAATTTAAATAACCGCAATCAAACAACTAATTTTGTAGTGTGAGAAAATATCTCTTTCTATACCTTTTCATCCTGTTGAATTTGACGGCCTGGGCACAAAAACGCCCTGCGCGAACCATTGTTAACCTAATACAATCAGAACGTTCTGTTGGTGTAAAACGCAACGGGGAAGATATACTTAAAGTATACAAGGGCATATTTAAGCAGGAAGGCTCTACACTCAAATCAGACAGCGCCTATTTTTATCCGCAACGAAACTCTTTTGATGCCTTTGGTAATGTGAACATTAACCAGGGCGATACGCTGAATGTGTATGGCGATAAGCTGTATTACAACGGTAATACCCACGTGGCACTGGTTACTGATAACGTGCGAATGGTTGACCGGGATGCCACGCTAACCACTAACTACCTAACCTACAACACGGCCACACGTATTGGTACTTACACCGGCGGCGGCAAGCTGGTTAATAAAGACAATACGCTGGTTAGTAAAAACGGATACTACTTTGCCAACAGCCGAGATGCTTACTTTAGATATGATGTCGTGCTTACCACGGTTGATGCTACCATTAAAACCGATACCTTGCGGTACAATTCGGGTACGCGTATTTCTTACTTTTACGGGCCAACCCGTATTCTGGGTAAAGACAAGGATACCTTGTACACCGAGCGTGGTAACTACAACACCGTAGTAGAGCAAGCCTTTTTCAGCAAGAATAATTTATATACCCAAACCACTAAATCATTAAAAGGCGACAGTTTATTTTACGACCGTTTAAAAGGATATGGTCGTGCGGTAGGTAATGTTACTTTTGATGATAACGAGCAAAAGGTAACTATTAAAGGGCAATTGGGTACCTATTACCGTGCCACTGAGCGGGCGGTAATTACCGAGCGGCCTTATGTAATTATGATTACAGAGCAGCGCGACAGTACCCAAACAGATAGCGTGAAACCCAAAAAGCCTGTTACTGGCAAAAATAATCGCAGCAAAAATTCGGCAGCTGCAAAAAATACCGCAACTGTGAAAAGCGCGGTACCAGCTAATTCCAAACCGCTGGCTAAAGTGCCAGGTAACATTACCGCTGCAGACACCGCCCGGGCTAAGAACGATACCCTTGCCTTAAAGCCGCCTCCAAAAATTAAACGCGATACCATTTACTGGGGGGCTGATACCATCGAAACGCAGATATTAACCTACAAGGCCCTGCGCGAGATGCAGGAACGAATGCGATTGGCAGGTATTCGAGACACGTCGGTAACAAAGCCGCAAGCAAATACGCCGCCGCGGGTACCGGTAAAATTATCAACAGCTAAAAACCTGATAGCCATGCCGCCTGCCGGTATTAAAATGGATATGAGTTTTTTGCGGCCCGATATTTTTGGTAAGCCACGTGAGCGAGATACCACTCAAAAAGCAAAAGTTGCCCCGGTAGTGGCCGCTGGCAAAAAGCCGGTAGTGGCTCCAAAACCCAAAGCACCACCCAAACTCGATTCAGTTTATTTACGGCGACAGTTTAATTTGAGCGACACTGCTCGTATCCGTATTTTGAGTGCCCATCATCACGCCAAAATCTTTAAGTCGGATTTACAGGCCAAGGCCGACTCCATGTTTTATAGCTATGCCGACTCCACCATGCGCTGCTTTGTTGACCCGATTATCTGGACGCAGGGCTCGCAAATTTCGGGAGACACCATTTACCTGCAGTTGAAGAATAAGAAGGTGGATAACATGGATGTGTTTTTGTCGGCCTTTACGGTTAATATAGATGATAAAGACTCAACCCATTTTAACCAGGTATCCGGCAAGCGGATGAAGGGATTTTTTGCCAATAATAAGTTTCAGCGGCTTTTTGTGGATGGCAACGCCGAAACTATTTATTTTAACCGCGACAGTACCAAAAAAGTCACCGAACTGATGCGCACCATCAGTAGCCGTATCCGGATAAATTTTAAAGAAAATAAGGTCAACAACGTTACCTGGCTCACCAAAGTAGAAGAGGAGGCCATCCCTATTAAAGACGTAAAAGATGACGACAAAATATTAAAAGGCTTTTTGTGGAAACCTAAAGAGCGGCCTCAAAACAAGGAGGCGATTATTAATGCAGCGGCTATCCGCAAAAAAGCAGCGGCTGTCAAAAAGATAGCTGCCAAGGTACCGCCGGATACAGCGAAGAAAGCTGCGGACGCAAGCGCCAAAAAAACTTCGGCTGCTGCAACCGAAGCAACTAAACCCACTTTACCTTTGCCCGACTCGGCAACTGTTAAAGCGGTAAAAGATACGCTGCAGAAATTATTGCCCGGCAAAAAAGAAGTTATTGACTCGGTAAAAGGCAAGCTGCTTAAGCCGTAATTATCAACAGGTGTGGCCGGTATGGCTTACACCTGTTGGTTTAAAAACGCAATCAGTTTTTCCATGGCAATGGCGCGGTGGCTGATGCGGTTTTTTTCTTCCATGCTCATTTCGGCAAAGGTGATGTCATAACCCTCGGGTTCAAAAATAGGGTCGTAGCCAAAGCCCTCAGCACCGGCTTTTTCGTGGCGAATGGTGCCCTGTATCACACCTTCGAAAAAATGCTCCTGCCCGTTCCATATCAGCGATATTACAGTACGAAAGTTGGCTTTGCGGTTGCTGATGCCATGCAGGTTTTCAAGCACTTTATTAATGTTGGCCTCGTGGTTACCATGCTCGCCGGCATAACGTGCTGAGTATACACCCGGTTCGCCGTTCAGGGCATCAATCTCCAGCCCGCTGTCGTCGCCAAAGCAATTAAGCTGATATTTATCAAAAATGTAATGGCTTTTAATAGAGGCATTGGCCCGAAAGGTGGTGCCGTTTTCTTCAATCTCGTCATGGCAACCAATATCTGTAAGGCTTTGCAGGCTTAAACGGTTGCCTGTTTTGGCAGCCACTTCCTGCAGCTTATGTTGGTTATGGGTTGCAAATACAAGCGTTGCAGGCATTTTTATAAAGTTTTAATCTGGTTCCAGAATATTTTAGTGTTCTCTTTTTGACCCATCATCTCGTCAAAACCAAAGGTATACAGTGCACGGTAACCCTCGGTTGTTTCGGTAACTTCATTAAAGGGCAACACAGGCATATCATTAGGTAAAGCTGCTTTACCCAATATTATCAGTTTTTGCGGTTTAAAATAATCTAAAAGCTGGTTCCAAGTATGGTTAGGGTAGTGGTTAAGGTTTACAATGGCGGTATCATCCAAAGTGAAATTGAGCCTGCCTAACGTGCTGACCAACGGCGTTAAGTGAGCTTCGGCTATAAAGTCAGTGCCCGGATAATGGGTAATAATTAAAAAGTTTTTTTGATTGCCGCCCTTGTACTTAAACACGGGTGCGGCCGTTTCAATAGGAGCAGTAGCGGGTTGTTCGGCATGCGATTCTTCTACGCGGGTGGCCGGCTGACTGTAAAAATCTTTGTCTGCTTTAAGCAGGTAAAGTTCTTCGGGTAAAAAGTAAGTTAACTGGCCTGGTAGTATTTCCGCTTTCACTTTAACAATTTTTAACAAAAATAGCTAAAGCAACTGAGGGTTTATGGGCATATTCGCATATTATTAGCCTACAAGCAGATAATGACATATTTATGCTCCCGAAGTGCAGAAAATTTGCGAAATTCGGAGGTTTATTTAACGTTTAGCCACCAAAAGGCTCAACGGTTACATTAGTGTACATGAGAAAGTTTGGAATAGTATTTTTAAGTTGTTTATTAGCATTTACTGTAGCCTGTGCGCAGCGCAGCACCTTAGATAAGGTAGCCGGTGTAGTGGGCAGCAGTGTTATCTTACAGTCGGACATTGAGTTGTCTTACGCACAATACCTGGCCAATGGCGGCCAGCCCGACCCCAGTATTAAGTGTACCATTTTAGGCAGGTTGCTTACCCAAAAGCTATTGGCTCAGCAAGCTGTAATTGATAGTGTTAGCGTAACCGAAGATGACGTTGACAACCAGATAGACCGCCGTATGCGTGGTATGATGCAGCGTGCCGGCGGACAAGACCGTTTAGAGCAGTTTTTAGGCCGTTCGTTAATTCAATACAAAGACGAGATTCGTCCGGATGTTAAAGAGCAGATGGTGGCCGAAAAAATGCAGGGTAAAATTACCGAAAAGGTAAGCGTTACCCCGCAAGAGGTTAAACGCTTTTTCGACAAAATCCCTAAAGACAGCTTACCATCTTACAACAAAGAGGTAGAAGTTGGGGAGATTGTTTTTCAGCCTAAATTAAACAAAGACGAAAAGCAGTTTTACCGTGATAAAGCCGAAGGCTTACGCACTCGTGTTAAAAACGGTGAGGACTTTGGTAACATTGCCCGTTTATATTCTCAGGACCCGGGTTCGGCATCAGAGGGTGGTGATTTAGGCTTTTTCGACCGCAGTATGATGGCCAAGGAGTTTACTGCTACCGCCTTTAAATTAAAAGCTGGTGAGGTTTCTCCGGTGTTTGAAACCGAGTTTGGTTTTCACTTTTTGCAGGTAATCGAGCGCCGTGGCGAACAGGTGCATGCGCGTCACGTACTTATTATTCCGGTGGTTACACCTGGTAGTTTAGAGCGTGCCAAATTAAAGGCGGATAGTATTTATACCCTGATTACTAAAAACAAGAAGCTTGATTTTTCGAGCGCTGCTTCAGCGTTTTCTGACGATAAAGAAACCAAGTACAATGGTGGCATGCTGATGAACGCCGAAGACGTACAGGCACGTTCTACCTTAATCCCTACCAATAAACTTGACCCACAGGTTGCCTTAGTGGTGGATACCATGAAGGTGAACGAAATTTCGAAACCGCAGCTGATTACTGCACAAGACGGTAAACAAAGCTATAAAATTCTATACCTGCGTTCGGTAACTGATGCGCACAAGGCTAACCTGGCGCAAGACCTGCCTAAGTTGAAAGAAGTAGCCCAGTCCGATAAGGTTAACCGTTCGGTAAGCGAGTGGTTCGAGAAAAAAAGAAAGAGTACTTTCATCCGTATCGACCCTGAATACCAATCATGTGCCCAATTGAAAAATTGGTTAGAAAAACCTGAGCAAACCGCGCAAGTTAAGCCTTAATCGTATCTATGTCGTCATACCGTTCAGAAGTAGAAGCTGCTGATGCCTTAAAGCAGGCCTATCAAAATATCAAAGCCGAAATAGGTAAAGTTATTGTGGGGCAGGATGAGGTAGTTAAGTCGGTATTGATTTCGATTTTTAGTAACGGGCATTGCTTGCTGGTGGGTGTACCGGGCCTGGCCAAAACCTTATTGGTGCAAACCATTGCCCGGGTGTTAGACCTCAACTTTAACCGCATACAGTTTACGCCCGATTTAATGCCGTCGGATATTGTGGGCTCGGAGATATTGGGCGAAGACCGGCATTTTAAATTTATACCCGGCCCCGTTTTTTCGAACATTGTACTGGCCGACGAGATTAACCGTACGCCGCCTAAAACGCAGGCTGCCTTGCTGGAAGCCATGCAGGAAAAAGCAGTAACTGCTGCCGGTGTAACCCATAAATTAGACCAGCCGTTTTTTGTACTTGCCACCCAAAACCCTATTGAGCAGGAGGGAACCTACCCGCTGCCCGAGGCGCAGTTAGACCGCTTTATGTTTAACGTAACCTTAAGCTACCCTACCTTTGCCGAGGAATTACAGGTGATTAAAAGTACTACATCTACCAAGCAGGTACAGTTAAACAAGGTAATTGGTGCTGCCGAGATTATGGAGTTTCAGCAATTGGTGCGCAACATTCCGGTAACAGACCATGTGCTGGAATATGCTGTGCGTATGGTGGCTAAAACACGTCCGCAAGGCGAGCTGGCCACAGCGCAGGTAAAGCGCCTGTTAACCTGGGGTGCAGGCCCAAGGGCGTCGCAGTTCCTGATTTTAGGTGCTAAGTGTCATGCTGTAATCAGCGGCAAATATTCGCCCGATATTGAGGATGTACAAGCGGTAGCTAAGCCTATTTTAAGGCACCGTATTGTGCGTAGTTACCACGCCGAGGCGGAAGGCTTGTCGACCGACCAAATCATCGAGCAGCTGTTTTAAAACTCCTTTCAAAGCATAAAAAAGGTCTGTGCATGGTTATCATACACGGACCTTTTTAGTTTCTTCCGGTTAGAAGAAAGGATACTTACGCTTTGGTAGTAGCAGCTTTTTTAGTAGTGGCTTTTGCTTCTTTTTTGCAGCAGGCGCCATTGCCGTCACATTTCTTTTTGCCTTTGCCATGGTCGTGGGCAAATGATTGTGCAGCCGATAAACTGAAAGCGGCTACCATAATTAATGCTAATTTTTTCATAATATTATAACGTAACTAAAATGGTTTCAGGATAAACGATTAAGCCAGCTCGGCCAGTATAGTACGACCGCCTTTTACTTTATCGCCCAGGTTTACATTAACCTTGGTACCTAAAGGTAAAAAAATATCTACTCTCGAACCAAATTTAATAAAGCCGAACTGCGCGCCTTGCTCTACCTCCTGGCCTTCTTTTACGTACCAAACAATACGGCGGGCCAAAGCGCCGGCAATTTGTCTGAACAGTACCGTTACGCCAGATTCGTTCTCGATGGCAATGGTAGTACGCTCATTTTCAGTTGATGATTTTGGATGCCAGGCTACCAGGTATTTGCCCGGGTGATATTTAAAATATTTGACTATGCCGGCAATTGGATTGCGATTAACATGTACGTTAACCGGCGACATGAAAACCGAAATTTGTATACGTTTATCTTTTAAAAATTCTGGCTCATCTACTTCTTCAATTACAACCACTTTACCATCAGCCGGGCAAATTACATGCTGGTTGTGCGTGGTAATGGCGAAACTCGGACTGCGGAAAAACTGCAGGATGATTACAAACAGTAAAAAAGACAGCGTATAGATAATCCATTTAAGGATGACAGCATCAGGATAATAAAAGTGAACCAGCGCATTCAGTACAAAAATGAACAAAATGCATAAGGCCATTGAGGTGTAACCTTCTTTATGAAAAGTCATAGCTTTTGATGAGTATATTAAAATGTCAAAATTACTAATTAACCGATAGAGCAGCACAAAATCTTTTCACTTATGTGCAATTCGGCGTTGCAAATGCTGCATGTCACCTAACGGCCAACAATGTTTACGGATTGAATACCAGGTACAAGTAAGCAAATACCACCGGAGCTGCCAACAACAAGCCGTCAAACCGGTCAAGCAAGCCGCCGTGACCGGGCAGTATACCGCCAGAATCTTTGATGTTAATACTGCGTTTCAGCATCGATTCTACTAAATCGCCGGCGGTACCTACTACACCAATAATGATGGCAACCGATACCCACTGCCGCCAAACCATTTCATGAAAATATAGGCTGATAATATAACCGGCTAACGCGCTGATCAAAATACCGCCAATGAAACCTTCCCACGTTTTTTTTGGCGAATGGCGCTCAAAAAGCTTGGTACGGCCAAACTGGCGCCCTACCAGGTAAGCGCCGGTATCATTGGCCCAAAGCATCAGTAAAAAGCCCATTGGGATGTGCGCATTAAAGCCGCTATTGGTCACAAATCCCAGTGTATGAAAAAAGGTGAAAGGGATGAGGGTAAACAATAATCCCAAAAAGGTATAACCGATGTTGGCAAACGGGTTTTCCAGGTCGCGAAATAATTCCTGGATAAAAACGGCTGCCAGTGGTAAAACCAATAAAAAGATAGCCTTGTGTATAAGGGTTGCACCAGTAAGCGTGTCAAAATAAAAAGAGGCAGCAAAGGCACCATATATCAACAGGCCATTGATCAGTCCCATTACGGTATTGGGCTGACGGCCGCTTTTCTTGAGCAGTCCGTAAAATTCCTGCAGGCAAAGCAAGCCTAGCAAGCCGTAAAAAACAGAGAATACCGTAGCACCGGCAAAAAAGGAGCCCAGCATCACTACAATAAAGACCAGTCCGGTTATGGCGCGTGTTTTCATAAACTAATTTGGTTCATCACCATCAGTTCAATGGCGCGGCTAAAATCTTCTTCGTGAATATATACCTCTACATTGCCAAAATTACGGTGCGACGATGACTGCCTGTTGAGCAGCACCGCACCAATTTCGTGTTCAATAAGTACTTGTTTTATAATTTCGGCCTGATAGTAATCGGTTGAAGTATAAATTTTAACCCAATTTTTTTCCATTAACAATAGGTAGATGTTTCTTTTCGTAAGCTGTTTTTCGGTAAGCCCAAAACAAAATTACGGTTATTATCACACTAAAAATGTACGAACCGTAACTAAACGTGTTTTGGTCGTTCAAATTGAGTTTAATGATTTTATGATTATACAGGTAAGTAGTTAAAACAGCCGTGCCATTATTTAAAAAATGTGCCCACACGGCCGGCCAAACGCTACCTGTCCAGGCGGTAAAATAGCCAAAAAACACACCCAGCATTAGCCTCGGCAAAAAGCCAAAAAACTCCATATGGAAGGCACTGAACAAGGCTGCCGTTATCCAGATAGCCAGGTGGGTGCTATTGGTCCATCGTAGTAAAATAGTTTGCAAACAACCCCTGAACATCAGCTCTTCGGCAACGGCGGTAATCAGCGCTACCAGTACAAGCACTTTCACCAAATCTACCCAAGTGTCCATTTTTAAAAGTACAGAGGTTGCTTTTTGCGCCATATTTTCTGAGTTGCGCATCCAGTTTTCAAGGCCCTTTAAAAAGTCGGGCAACTGCATTTTCTGGTTCAGGGCAATCAATACTTCCATAATGGGTGTACTGGCCGCCATAATGAAAAAAATCATAATCAGTGCAACCGGAAAAATACGTGTGTCGGTACGCAGATAGGCATGTGTTTCGCGCATCACAAACTTTCCGAATATAATGGGCGTAAACAGGATAGGCAGCGTAGTGCCGATGACTTGCAAAATCCAGAGCGATTGTATGGCTTGAGGCGTACCCAAATCAAAACTCAGGACGCTTTGTACAACGTCGGAGCCATGTACCAGGTAAATGACGCCAAGGGCCAATATATTGCCCGCCAGTATTAAACCGAAAGCTACAGCACAAAAGATAAGAAACTGAGCTGCAGGTTCAATCCGGTGTTTATATTGTGGGTTTTCTGTGATCATAGAGTAACTGCAAAATCGTATTTTTGCAGAGGTTAAATATAAGCATGTCTGTACAAATAGGAAAAATAGATTTAGGTGAATTTCCGCTGTTGCTGGCACCTATGGAGGATGTGAGTGATCCGCCTTTCCGTTATGTGTGTAAACAAAACGGGGCTGACATGATGTATACGGAGTTTATATCATCAGAGGGGCTGATACGTGATGCTGCTAAAAGCCGGCAGAAGCTGGATATTTTTGAGT
>CAXYKR010000215.1:0-13588 GCA_964277815.1 uncultured Mucilaginibacter sp.
GATGACATAAAATATCGCAACCCACTTTAGTTTTACAGGGCCAATAAACATCAGGTAAATGGTATAATCGGGCAGTAAAGTTGCGGTAGCCACCACAATAGCCATTACACTGGCCGATGCACCAATCACCGTGGCAACAGTTACACTTTCGCTAAACAGCGGGAAAATGTTGTAGGCTGCCACGTAAAATAGAGCGCCGGCTAAGCCGCCCATGATATACAGGTTTACCAGTCGTTTGTTACCCAGGTATTCTTCAAAAATCTGTCCCATCCAATATAACCAGAGCATATTAAACAGGATGTGAAAAATATCATGGTGCATGAACATGTAGGTAACCGGCGTCCAGAAATGGGTAGCCAGTCGGGGTAAATGTGATGGCAGTGCAAGATATTCGTTCGAAAAGTTATCGAGCATGCCGTTCCCCATCAAACGAAACAATGTCGCCGGAACATTAATCAGTAAAAATACCAGCACGTTAATACCTATTAACAGGTTGATGCGACTGCCCGATTGCAGCATCTTATAACGTATATCTTGCCAAAGCGAGTTCATAAAAGTGGAGAGCTGTTTAATTACATAACTTACATATGTTAATAAAAATTGTTTGGCCTGCGCATACCCCAAATTTTTATTAATATAAATCCGAATAAGGCGCCGCCTAAATGTGCCCAATGAGCCACCGAATCGCCCGGATTTTGCGCAATACCGGAGTATAACTCAATGAGTATATAGCCTATTACAAAATACTTGGCTTTAACCGGCAGCGGAATAAACATAATAAACAGTTCGATATTAGGGAACAGCATACCAAACGCAACCAACAAACCAAATATAGCACCCGAAGCACCAACTATACCGCTCCGCGGGTCATAAATTTCAACAAGTTTATTAAAACCGGGTAGCGCAAAGTACGGGCTTATATCGCCATGGGGTACTGTAAATGTACCAATTACCTGATAAACTTCAAAGGCTTGTACCAGCATTTGAAGCGCTAATGCACCAATACCGGTAATAAAATAAAATTGTAAAAAACGCTTAGGCCCCATCGTATATTCCAGTGCCGGGCCGAGCGTAAATAAGGCAAACATGTTAAAGAAAATATGCATCCAGCCGCCATGCATAAACATGTAAGTGATGATTTGCCAAACCCTGAAAATAGGTGCGTTAAAATAATGCGCTGCCAGGTAAGGTTCAAAATTATTTCCTGAAAACTGCAAAAACAGGTTGCCCAGAAAGAATATTACATTTAGGATAAGTAAGTTTTTAACAACCGGGGTTAGGCTGTCTAAGGGGTTTTGCCTGTATGCGCTCATAGGTGTGGATGTACGGGCTTTGCCGTATCCAGGCCGGCAAGCCCATTATGCTTTTATCGTAAATTTTTAATTCAAACCATTATTTCTCAAACCTGTCAGCCAGTTCGTTTAAAGTAAACGTGCTGATAACCGGTTTGCCGTTTAAGGCGAGGTTAGGCATCTGGCAGGCAAAAAGCTGGTCAATGAGTAAATTCATCTCTTCGAGGCTTAGCCGGGTGCCTGCTTTGGTAGCAGCATTTCGGGCCAGCGTGCGCGCTAACGTGTCGCGCTTATCTAACTTTAATATAGCCAGATTGTTTTTAAAGCCTTCCAGTAAATGCTCCAGTAACTGATGTTCGCTCCCTTGGTTAACATCAGCCGGAATGCCATCCACCACCACCGTGTTTTTACCAAATTCGCGAATGTCAAACCCCAGCGCTTTAATATCGGGCAGCAGTTCTTTAAGTAAGGCAAAATCGCTCCCGTTTAGCGTTACCGTTTGCGGAAAAAGGCTTTGCTGACTGGTACCCGAGTGGTTTTGCAATTGCTGCAAAAAACGCTCATATAATATACGCTCGTGTGCTGCCTGCTGGTTAATGAGCATAAAGCCCGATTTGATTTGCGAAAGAATGTACCGGTTATGAATCTGGAACAACTGCCTTTCGCTGGGTTTGCTTACGGCTTCGCTGTTTACCTCAAAGCTATGGTCGGGCAGTATTTCGGGTTGATGCTGTTCTTTTTCCTGCTTGCTTATCTCATACAAGGTTTCCCAGTTTTGCGGGATGCCCGATTTGTAGGGGTTGTTAAATTCCTGGTAACTGCTGCTTTGCCTTACGGCCGGCTTTTTTTCGTCGGTATCAAACGGGTTAAAATCCGGGTTAAAGGTGATGCCCGGCGGAGTTATTTGCTCCAGCGGTTTGTGGGTAATCAGGTGCTCAATGCTGTTTTCCTGGTCAAAATCAAGCGTGGGGGTAATGTTATATCGGCCCAGTGAGCGTTTTACGGACGACCTTATGATAGCGTAAATAGCCTTTTCGTCCTGGTATTTGATTTCCGTTTTGGTAGGATGTACGTTGATATCGATTTTGCTCGGGTCAATATCAATAAATAACACGTAGAACGGATAAGTATCTTCAGGCAGCAACTCCTCAAAGGCCGTCATTACTGCATGGTTCAGATAATTATCGCGTATAAAACGGTTGTTTACAAAAAAGAACTGCTCGCCGCGGGTACGCTTGGCAAACTCGGGTTTACCCACAAAGCCGCGAAGTTTGATAATGGTGGTATCTTCTTCAACCGGCACCAGGCGCTGGTTATAGCTGTTGCCAAACAAGTGTACAATGCGCTGCTTTAACTGCGCAGCAGGTAAGTGGTAAACCTCCTGCCCGTCATGGTGCATGGTAAAAAATATCTGCGGATGGGCCAATGCTACCCGCTGAAACTCATCAATGATATGACGAAGCTCAACCGAATTGCTCTTTAAAAAATTGCGCCGGGCAGGTGTATTGTAAAATAAGTTTTTAACCGAAATGGATGTTCCGCCGCTGGTGGCGCAGGCATCCTGACTAATGACCTCCGAGCCTTCAATGCAAATGCAGGTGCCCAGCTCGTCCTCGTGCCGGCGGGTTTTCATCTCCACCTGGGCAATAGCGGCTATAGATGCCATGGCTTCGCCCCGGAAGCCCATCGTGCGTATGGCAAATAAATCGTCGGCTTTGCGAATTTTAGAGGTGGCGTGGCGCTCAAAGCACATGCGTGCGTCAGTAATACTCATGCCGCAGCCGTTATCAATCACCTGGATGAGCGCTTTGCCGGCATCTTTTAAAATAAGCTGAATTTTATCGGCACCCGAGTCGATGGCATTTTCCACCAGTTCTTTTACCGCCGAGGCCGGCCGTTGCACTACTTCGCCTGCGGCAATCTGGTTGGCTACGGCATCCGGTAAAAGCTGTATTATATCTGACATCAAAAAAATCCCTCCAATTTCGGGCCCTAAATTAAAAATTTGCCGGCATAACTTTACCTTTGAAACGTTGTATATATAAATCCCCGCCCAATCCTCCCAGGGTGTGGGGCTTTATGTTTAAGTATGGATGGCTGCTTTTTAAGCGGCAGGGAGGTATAAAAGCAGTTATGAGAAAAATATGGCCCGTGCTTTTACTGGCACTTTTTACGGCTTGCAAGCAAAAAGAATATAACGCCGACCTGCTGGTTAAAAACGCCGTTGTGTACACGGTTGATAGCAATTTTACCAAGGCGCAGGCTTTTGTGGTAAATGCCGGTAAAATAATAGCGGTTGGTAAAGCCGATAGTTTAGAAAAAGTATATAATGCCCGCGAGGTAGTTGATGCCCAGGGCAAAGCCGTTTACCCTGGCTTTATTGATGCACATACCCACTTTTACCGTTATGGCTTGGGTTTGCAAGAAGTAAACTTGGAAAATACCAAAAGCTGGGAAGAAATTATTGACTCGGTACAAGCCTATGCCGGCCGCTCGGAAGAGGGATGGATTATCGGCCGTGGCTGGGACCAGAACGATTGGACTAAAAAACAGTTTCCGAATAAAGCCAAGCTTGATTCACTGTTCCCGGTAAGGCCGGTGGTGTTGAACCGGGTAGACGGGCATGCGGTAATTGCCAACCAGGCAGCCTTAAATATTGCGGGTATTAAACCCGGCCAAAAGATTGAGGGTGGACAAATACAAACCGTTAATGATAAATTGACCGGTATATTGGTTGACAACGCAGTTGACCTGGTTACTCATAAAATACCGCAACCTAATGACGCGCAGGTGCAAGCAGCTTTGTTAGATGCACAACGTAACTGCTTTGCGGTAGGCTTAACTACTGTGGATGATTGCGGCCTGGATTATCCTATGATTAACACCATTAACGAACTGCAGCACAAAAAAGCGTTAAAGATGCGCATGTACGTGATGCTGTCTGATAATGAAGAGAATATTAAATACCTGATTAGCCGTGGCGCTTACAAAACGCCGGGCTTGAATGTGCGGTCGTTTAAGGTTTATGCGGATGGTGCATTGGGTTCGAGAGGCGCTTGCTTGCTGCATGATTATAGCGACCAAAAAGGCTGGAAAGGTTTTTTACTAAGCAGCCAGCAGCATTTTAAAGATGTGGCGCAGCGTATTGCATCCAAAGGTTTCCAGATGTGTACCCATGCTATTGGTGATTCGGCTAACCGCGTCATCCTAAAAATATACGCTGGTGTGTTACAAGGTAAAAACGACCGTAGGTGGCGCATTGAGCATGCGCAGGTAATTGACACCGCCGACTTTAAATATTTTGGCGAAAACAATGTAGTGCCATCGGTGCAACCAACACATGCTACCTCGGATATGTCGTGGGCGGGCGAGCGTTTAGGCGCGCAGCGTTTAAAAACCTCATACGCCTATAAGCAATTGCTGCAACAAAATGGCTGGCTGCCTTTAGGTACCGATTTTCCGGTTGAAAGCATTAATCCTCTATATACTTTTTACGCTGCCACCGAGCGTAAGGATTTGAAAGGCCTTCCGGCTAATGGCTTCCAGATGGAGAACGCTTTAAAAAGAATTGAAGCTTTACGCGGTATGACCATTTGGGCAGCACGTGCCAATTTTGAAGAGAAAGAAAAAGGTAGTATTGAAGTAGGCAAATATGCCGACTTTGTGATACTCGACCAGGATTTGATGAAAGCTAAAGGTGCCGACCTGCCGCGCATCAAAGTATTGAAGACCTATGTAAACGGCGAAAAGGTGTATGAGAAAAAGTAAGTGTGGTTGGTTAACGTTTGTTATATCGGGTTTTATATTATTAAGTACAGCTTGCGCGCAACAACCGCCGCTGCTCACTCTGCCGGCAGGCGCAGCTTATGTTACTGAAGAGGCACTGACAGAGCAGTCGACCGTGCTGTTAAACAACGAGCAAAACCTGGTGCCGTTGCTGGATTTGGATAAGAGCACGGTAGCAAGCGTTAGGTTTACCAATGCCTACGCCCCGGTGTTTGACAGCTTGCTGAACAAGTACACCCATGTGCAAACCTTTAATGGGTTAACTTACAAATCAATTGATAAGCTGACGGATGACCTGAAGCTGTACAATACCATTGTATTACAGCTTACCGATATTGATTTAAACAATACCCAACTGCTCAATTTTATTACCATGAACGATAAGCTTAAAAAGCTGGTGGTAGTATATTGGGGTAGTGGTATTGCTTTAAATAAACTGGATGCCGTAACCACGCCGGTTATCTGGTGTTCGCGTATATCGGCAGTGGCATCGGCTTATGCGGCGCAGGCCGTTTTTGGCGGTGTGGCTATCACGCACAAGTTACAAAAAAGTGTTTCGGCAAAATACACATCGGGTTCGGGATTTTTAACTGCCAAAACCCGTTTACAATATACCGTACCTGAGGCGGCCGGTATTAAAAGCGAAAACTTAGCGGCTGTTGATATCATCGCCCGCGAAGCGCTTAACGACCAGGCTACACCAGGCTTTACCGTATTGGTAGCTAAAGATGGCAAGGTGATTTTAAACAAGGCTTATGGTTATCATACCTACGATAAAACGCAGCCCGATAAAATTACCGACATTTTTGACATTGCCTCGGTAACCAAAATATCGGCCACCACTATGGAGGTGATGAGGCTGGTGGAACAAGGTAAGCTTAGCCTTGATTCTACTATGGGTAGTTACCTGGCATTGGCCCGCAATACTAATAAAAATAATATTAAAGTACGCGACCTGATGCTGCACCAGGCCGGGCTTATCCCGTATATCCCGTTTTACGAGCGCATTAAAGCTGCCGACCATAGTCCTGATTCGTCTGCTGCTTATCCTACCAAGGTGGCTGACGGTTATTATATGCGCAAAGATTATTTTAAGGATGTAATGTGGCCGCAGATGCTTAACTCGCCGCTACGAACCCGTGGGGTGTATGTTTACAGCGACTTGAGCATGTATTTTATGAAAGAGATTGTAGAAACCATTACGGCTACACCACTCAACGTATACGTGCAGGATAATTTTTACAATCCCTTGGGTATGCAAACGGCCGGTTTTTTACCCCGCAACCGTTTCAGCAAAGACCAGATTATTCCTACCGAAAACGATACTTACTTCAGGCATACACTGCTTACCGGTTACGTGCACGACCAGGGGGCAGCCATGGTCGGCGGCGTATCGGGTCATGCCGGTTTATTTGCTTCAGCTAATGATTTGGGCATCCTTTTCCAGATGCTGCTGAATAAAGGTACGTATGGCGGCATCCAGTATTTTAAGCCCGAAACCGTTCAGGAATTTACCGCCAAGCAATCGGCCGTAAGTCGCCGTGGCTTGGGTTTCGACCGCTGGGACCCGGTTTTAAGCAAGCATTATCCGTCGGCCCTTGCATCGCCCCAAACCTATGGGCATACAGGTTATACCGGAACTTGTGTTTGGGTAGACCCGCAGTATAATCTGGTTTATGTATTTCTGTCTAACCGGGTATACCCTAAAGACTCTCAATTGCTGGTAAGCCGCCGTATACGTCCGCGTATACAGGATGTGGTTTATGAGGCTATTGCTAAAGGTTTGCAACCGTAGTTTAGTTATTGAGATTTGTTTGGGTTATATGATTGCCTATAAGTAACTTACGGTTATAATAAACCTATAATATCTTATGCAAAATTTAAACATATCTCAAGGTCATCAGCAGGTAATGCCTTACCTTATTGTAAAAAACGCCGGCGGCTTTTTCGATTTTATGCAGGCCGTTTTCGGCGCAACCGAAAAAGCGAAGGTCATGCGCGATGAGTACACCATCATGCATGCCGAAATGGAATTGGGCAACAGCACCATCATGTTTACCGACGCTACCAGTGATTTCCCGGTGCAAACAGCAGGTATGTTTATTTATGTTGATGACTGCGACGCTGTTTACCTGAAAGCGCTTGGCCTGCATGCCAAAAGCATCATGCCGCCCGCCGACCAGGATTATGGCCGCAGCGCCGGTATTATACCGGCCCTTACGGTAATACCTGGTGGATAACGTCGGCCAAGTAAAATATCATTTCAGTCTATCGCATAAACCAGTGGACATAGCCGCAACTGCTGCATGAAAAACATGTTGCCGTTATGTCTGTCCATTCTAAATTTAGCATCGTTCTGGTCGGGCTATGCATTTGCTCTTTACGGGTGTAAAAGCTTTCGTTTTTGCAAAACATGCAAGTTAGTTTGATACCGTCAATTTCGTATTGCTTAGGTTCTTCGGCCGAAAATAATCCCATAGGTGTTTGGTTGTGATGCGCCGAATATAGTATTATTTTACAGCTTTGTAATATTTATGATAGAGAGTTGGTAAAGGCTCTGCCATACCGCTAAACTTTACACGGGTTTAACACATTTGCCGCAAAATGCTGTTAAACTTGCTGGCGTGAAACCACCGCAATGTTTTGGTAGCTTCATTCAAACTTAAATCTAATTCATTTACATGAAAATTGGCATAGTTTGCTACCCAACTTTTGGGGGTAGCGGTGTAGTAGCTACCGAACTGGGCAAAGGCCTGGCCGACCGCGGTCACCAGGTGCATTTTGTGACCTATAACCAACCGGTACGCCTCGATTTTTTTTCCGAGAATCTGTTTTACCACGAGGTGGCAGTAAGCAAGTACCCTTTATTTGAGTATCCGCCTTATGAGCTGGCCCTGGCCAGCCGCCTGGTTGATGTGGTGCGGTTCGAAAAACTGGATGTGTTGCATGTGCATTATGCCATTCCTCATGCCTCAGCGGCTTTTATGGCCAAGCAAATTTTGGCTACCTATGGTATACATATTCCGGTGATAACTACGCTGCATGGCACGGATATCACCCTGGTAGGCAACGACCGTACGTACAAGCCCGTGGTTACTTTTTCTATCAACCAAAGCGATGGCGTTACCTCGGTTTCGGAGCATTTAAAGCAGGACACATACCGTTATTTCGATATCACCAAGGATATTAGGGTAATCACCAATTTTATTGACCTGAGCCGTTTTAACCATACGCCTAAAGAGCATTTTAAAAAGGCTATTGCGCCCGAGGGCGAAAAAATATTGGTGCATACTTCCAACTTCAGGCGGGTAAAACGCACGCCCGATGTTATTCGGATTTTTGCCAAGGTGAATGAACGTATACCTTCAAAGCTATTAATGGTAGGCGACGGGCAGGACCGGCCGGAGTGCGAACAACTGGCACGCGACTTAGGCGTGAGCCAAAACGTACGCTTTTTGGGCAAGCAGGATGCGGTTGAAGAAATTATGTCGGTCTCCGATTTGTTTTTGATGCCGTCGCAGTCCGAGAGTTTTGGTTTGGCCGCATTAGAAGCTATGGCTTGCCGCGTACCCGTCATCAGCAGTAATGCCGGCGGCTTGCCCGAACTGAACGTAGAAGGCTACACCGGCTTTTTGCGTGACGTAACAGACTTGGACGGTATGGCCGAGCAGGCAGTTTATATTTTAGAGGACGAAGAACGCCTGAATACTTTTAAGGAAAACGCGCTTGCCCATGCCAAAAAGTTTGATTTAGCCACTATTTTACCGCAATACGAAAGTTTTTATATGGATGTGATTGCCAAAAGCAATCTATTTAACACGATAGATTGATGCTCAAAACAAGTCCTGCAAAACAAGCTTGGCAGGATTTATGTTTACGGGTAACAACATCTATACTTAACATATGAAACGAATTTTCGAAATTATTGTGATGGCCGTAGTTATTGGCCTCACTGTAGTGGGTTGTTCAACCCAAAATGCCGCTACTGGTGTATCTAATGTTGGCCGTGGTAATTTCACCGGCACCTGGACTTTAAACAACGTGACCTATGACGGGCTGGTAGAAAGTGCAGTATCTAACGTATTTGACCAAGCCAAACCATCAGCTTTTATAGGCAGTACCTGGAAATTAACCAATAGTGGTAATGGTATTTATACCCTAAATAACGGAACCTCGCAAACCATTTACTGGTCGATAAATAATTCTGACCCGAATGGACAGATGTTCCAGTTTAAAAAGATTTACGAGGGCGACAAAGCCAAAAACGTACAGCAAGGCTACCAGTTGATGGTAAGCAGCAACGATGGTAACAACATGGTGCTAAAGTCGCCTGTAAACATCGGTAATGGTACCGGATATATTGTCTACTCGTTTAGTAAGCAATAATTTGTGACAGGCTTCCACCAAGTTTGGAATAAGCAACTGATTTCTATGATATCCCGGTTAAGTAATTAGCCGGGATATTTTATTTATGCTCTATCAGCACAATTTCTTTTACTAAGATTGGAATGAAATAGGTGTACGTAACTTGCAACTATTTATTTATCGGCACATCGATATGAAGTAGATAAGCCGTTTTACGATCGAGTATTTAGCTGCCGAAAATTATTATTCAAAAATTTAAAACAATGTTTTTTTATTCCTGAAAATTTCCTATTATTGCAGTCCGATTTTTAGGGGCTAAAAATCGCATTAAGAGCTTAAAATCATGGATTTAGTAAAATTTGTTGAAGAGCAGTCAGTTGAAAAAAAGCAAGTTCCTGAATTTAAATCAGGCGACACTGTAACTGTACACTATAAAATCAGAGAAGGTAACAAAGAGCGTGTGCAGCTATACCAAGGTGTAGTTATTCAACGTAACAGCGCTGGCAGCACTGAAACCTTTACCGTACGTAAAGTATCTAACGGTATTGGTGTTGAGCGTATTTTTCCTATCAACTCTCCAAACATCGATAAAATCGAGGTAAACAGCCGTGGTAAAGTACGTCGTGCAAAATTATTCTACCTGCGCGAACTTACAGGTAAAGCTGCTCGTATCAAGTCAAAACGCGTTTAAGTTTTAACTAATACTTGCCTTAGGTTAATATACAAATCCCGGTAGCTGATGAAGGTGCCGGGATTTTTGTGCTTTATATTTAACGATTGCTTTTGTGACGTACATCAACTAATCGGTACCTAAAGTAAAACGCATGGAACAAAACATGAAAATGCCTGAAAGCCCCGATGTAGAAATTGTAGATTATCAACCGCAATACAAACAGGTTTTTAAGAATTTAAACGAAGAATGGATTACCGCTTATTTTAAAATGGAAGATTCGGATTACAAGGCCTTAGACCATCCAGAAGAATATATTAAACAAGGGTGGTTACATTTTGATGGCTTTGCTAAATGGTGAAGCTGTAGGGGCATGTGCGATTATTAAAATGGAGAATGATACTTTCGAGCTGGCTAAAATGGCGGTATCGCCCAAGGCTAAAGGTAGGGGCATTGGTTGGCTGTTAGGCAATGCGGCTATCAGCAAAGCACAGGCGGCAGGAGCTAAACAGTTGTACTTGGAAAGTAATACGGTATTACAGCCGGCCATCAACCTGTATTATAAATTAGGCTTTACTCAAATAACAGGTATCGTTTCTCCTTACGAGCGGTGTAATATTCAGATGGGCCTCCAACTGTAATCTTTGATTGTCTAACCCGTCTGGCTGTAGGTGAAAGATGCTGGAAATTAGTCCGGCACTAAACAAAAGTTAATAAGTTTTAGCTGTAAACAGCTGTAGTAAAACAAATCCAAACCTTTTAGGCTTCTTACATAAAATTTGAAGATGCCCAAATGGTTAAAAGTGCTGCTCAAAGTAGTAGCTGCTATATTCCTGTTATTTATTCTGCTTTCGGTAGGCTTATTTATTTACGTTAACACTCACAAAGAAAAGGTGCTTACGCTGATAACAGGCACCTTAAACAAAAACCTGGATGGCAAGCTGGCCATCGGCGATATCGAAACCACTTTTTTTAAGGGTTTTCCGGGCATATCAGTCTCCCTCAAAAATGTATCCATCCGCGATAATCGCTGGAACGAGCACCATCATACGCTGCTGGATGCTAAAGATTTTGATGTATCTATTAATACGGCCGCCTTATTGCGCGGAGCCATACGCATCAGCAATATAGAAATCAGCAACGCGGCTGTTGATTTATATAAAGATAGCACCGGCTATAGCAATACCTCGGTATTTAAAAAGAAAAACAAGCAGCCCGAAAAGAAGACTGACGACAAAGACGACGGTGGTAGTTCGGCCGAGTTTGGCAAGTTTTCGTTAAACAAAGTAAGCTTTACAGTCAATAATCAAAAAGCGGACAAGCTGTTCCAGTTTTATGTTAACCAGCTCGATGGTAAAATGAACTATCCTGACTCGGGCTGGCGGGCAGACTTGCAATTGAATGTGCTGGCCAAAAGCCTGGCCTTTAATACTCAGAAGGGTAGCTTTATAAAAGATAAGGTAGTTAGCGGTCAGATGATTGCCGGCTACAATGAGAATACCGAAAAAATTAATGTTACCTCCAAAGGGTTAAATATTGGCGACGACCCTTTTCAGATTAATGCGCTATTTGATACCGGTAAAAAGGAAACGCTGTTTGCCATCAACATCGTAGCTAATCAAATTACCTGGCGCAATGCTTCGGCGTTGCTGGCTGCCAATATTACCAAAACGCTTAATATGTTTAATTTGGAGAAGCCTATTGATATCAAGGCGCAAATTAAAGGCAGCTTAGGCGGAGGCGACCCTTATCTGTATGTGGTGGGCAACATCAAAAACAACAAATTAATTATCCCCGATGCTGTTATTGACAGTTGTAGTTTTACCGGAGAGTTTACCAATCACGTGGCGGCTGATAAAGGTTACGATGATGCCAACTCGGCTATCCGTTTGTATAAATTTACCGGCCGTTATAAGCATGTGCCTTTTTTAATTGATACCGGCAGTATTCTGAATTTGGAAAAGCCTATTGCTACAGGCAATTTTGATGCGCATTTCCCGCTGCCTAACCTCAATTATATGCTTAGCGATATTGCTAAGTTTACCGGCGGTACTGCCGATGCCAAACTACGCTACAAAGCCGACGTAGTAAACCTGAAACTGAATAAGCCGGTAATTGCCGGTGTGATAGCTTTTAAAAATGCCAGCGCTGTTTATTTGCCACGTAATCTCCCTTTAAAAAATACATCGCTGTCGCTCAACTTCGTAAAAGATGATTTGATTTTGAACAACATCAAACTACAAAGCGGACGAAGTGTGGTGATGATGGAAGGCCGGGTAAACAACTTTTTGAATTTATATTATGATGCGCCCGAAAAGATACTGCTTACCTGGAAAATTAACAGCCCCGAATTACGGCTGGCGGAGTTTTTAGGCTTTTTATCAGCCCGTAGGCAGGTAAGTAAACGCCCTGAGGCGCGGCGTACTAACGCTGCAGGCAACAGCTCTAATGTGATTGACCAGCTGGGTACAGTGCTTAACAAAGGCAATGCGCAGATGCATCTTACCGTGGCCAAAGTTTATTACCGTAAATTCTTAGCTACTAATTTGAATGCCGACCTGCTGACCACCAGTGACGGGGTAATCTTGAAAGATGTGCATCTTAATACCTCTGGCGGCTACATGAATTTAAACGGACGTTTAACTCAAGGCACCGGTAACATGAACCGTTTCGACTTAAATCCTACGGTAGTGAATGTGAATATGCGGGAGTTTTTCAAATCGTTTGATAACTTTGGTTTGCAGTCGCTTACCTACAAAAACCTGCAAGGCTTTTTATCGGCTAAAGCCAAAATTACCGGAGGAGTTACCGATGCCGGTGATTTGTCGCCACGCTCGGTGCATGGTATTGTGGATGTAAGCTTGCGGCAGGCCTCCTTGTTAAACTTCGACCCGCTGATTAGCGTGGGCAAGTTTGCCTTTCCGTTCCGCGATTTAGCCAATATCCAAATACCAAAGCTGGATGCACGCTTTAACCTGGAAGGCGAAAAGGTTATCATCAACCCTATGAAAATCAGCTCGAGCGTGCTTAACGCTGACGTAGCCGGTGTTTATGGTTTTACCCGCGGTACTAATATTGCACTGGATGTGCCCTTGCGAAACCCTAAAAAAGACGAGAATATTACCGACAAGGCAGAACTCGAAAAACGCAGATTTAAAGGTATTGTACTCCACCTGTTAGCCCGCCAGGACGAAGATGGCAAGCTAAAAATAGGCTGGAACAAAAATCATAAATAGGCTACTGTTCGTGCTCGTTTAAAAATTGCAGTACCTGGTTCTCGGTGCCCGTAAATGGACCTGGAGCTGCAATTTTTAAGCTGGCTACAGCCGCAGCAAACTTACCCGAGGTAGTTACATCTTTCCCCTGATTGCGCTGGTAGAGGTAACCGGCCATATAGGTGTCGCCGCAACCGGTAGCATCGGTAATAGAGGTAGGTACGTAGGCTGGTATTTCATGAAACTCACCGTCTACATAA
>CAXYKR010000216.1:0-10673 GCA_964277815.1 uncultured Mucilaginibacter sp.
CTTGCCGTTGTCATTGGTTAGCTTAATTACCGCCGAACTATCACGTTGACGGGCAGGGTAGCTGCCGCAGGCCACGCCATGGCCCACCAAATAATCGCCTTGTATATTTTTGCCCGGCTGCGGATTGCGTTTTTCCCAGCCGAAGGCCTTGGCACCTTCTTTTAAACACTCTACCAGCTTGCGCGACGACCACGGCTTGCCGGTGGTTGGGTCCTGAGCCGGTTCGTTGTTAAGCCTCAGAGCGATAGGGTCCATTTGTAGTTTAAAAGCCAATTCATCCATGGCCGACTCGAGCGCAAAACTTCCGGTGGATTTCCCCGGTCCGCGGGTATAAGTCGGCATAATTACATTCATGGGCACCACTTTGTAATTGATGAGCGCATTAGGTACGGCATACAACACTTTTGAGCAGTCGCCGCAAGGCTCGGTATACTCGTCATCAATAGCGGTATGGGTAGTTGTTTGATGCCCCAGGGCCAGCAGTTTGCCTTCTTTAGTAGCTGCCAGTTTAAGATGCTGTATATTATGTTGCCGTAAGCCTACCGAATTAAACATTTGCTGACGGCTCAGGGCCAGGTGTACCGGCCGGTTGGCCATTTTTGCAGCTACGGCTGCCAATGCCAGGTTAGCCCACTGCCCGCCCTTTGAGCCGAAGCCACCGCCGATATATGGCGAAATGATGCGTACATTTTCGGGCGCGATATTGAGCGTTTTGGCAGCGGCAGTTTGAGCGCCGTTTATAATTTGTGAGCTGTTATATAAAGTCAGTTTATCGCCTTCCCATAAGGCAATAGTAGCATGCGGCTCCATGGGGTGGTGATGCTCGATTGGGGTTTCGTAAACCTGGTCTACCGTAACAGCTGCGCCGGCCATGGCCGAATCTACGTCTCCGCGGCGTACCTCCGGCTCTTTAGCCGGAACGGCCTGGGGAGCCAGTTTTTCAAAATCTGTTTTTGCCTGGGCATCATTGCTGTACTGTACCTTAATTAAGCGTGCCGCATAGCGGGCCTGCTCAAAAGTTTCGGCCACCACAATGCCAATGTGCTGCCCGTTAAATTTAACTTCCGGGCCTTGCAGCAACGCGCCGCCACGCAAGCCACCTTTCACGTTTAGCTTAGGCGCGTTAAGGTGGGTGATGATTGTAATTACACCCGGCGCTTTTTTTGCTGCCGCATCATCAATTTGGGTAATGGTGCCCGAGGCTACGGTACTTTTAAAAAGGTAACCGTAGGCCAGGTTTTTAACCGGGTAATCGGTAGCATAGGCGGCCTTACCGGTTACTTTAAGCAAACCGTCAATACGGTTTAAGGGGGTGCCGGTAATTGGATTAGCTTCCATAATTTAATGCTTTGGTTAATGCCAGTGCAATAGCGCGCTCGCCCAGTTCTATCTTAAATTTATTGTATTCGTGTGGTTTGGCAGCAGCCATTTCGGCTTTAGCGGCCGCCTTAAAATTAGCCTCGGTAGCTTCTTTGCCTTTCAGCATATTTTCGGCGGTCAAGGCCCGCCAGGGTTTGTGTGCTACGCCACCCATGGCAATGCGCACATCGCTTATTTGTTTACCATTCAGTTGCAAGCCTGCCGCTACTGATATAAGCGCAAAAGCATAAGAAGACCTGTCGCGCACCTTGGCATAGTAAGAATGGTCGGCAAAATTATTGGCCGGTAATTCGATGCCGGTTATTAGGTCGCCGTGCTGCAAGTTGTTATCCTTTTCGGGCGCGTCGCCTGGTAGCCGGAAAAATTCATCAAAAGTTAAACGTCTTTGCTGGCCCGACGGATTTTGCAACAAAACTTTAGCATCCAATGCGGCCAATGCCACGGCCATGTCCGACGGATGTACTGCAATGCATTTATCCGACCAGCCAAAAACGGCATGCATACGGTTAAAACCTTGCATGGCACCGCAGCCCGAACCCGGCGTACGCTTGTTGCAAGGCATGGCTACATCATAAAAGTAAGGGCAGCGCGTGCGTTGCAGCAGGTTGCCGCCGTTGGTAGCCATATTGCGTATCTGGGCCGATGCCCCGGCCAGTATAGCTTGGCTCAGCATCGGGTAATGGCTGCGGATGAGCGGGTGGTTGGCTGTCTCGGCGTTTTTGCCCAAAGCATCCAACAAAACACCTGGCTTTGCTGCGCCCTGCGATGATGACTTTACGGAACTGTATGGCAGGTGGGTGATGTCAATCAATTCTTCGGGCCGTTCCACATCCTCCTTCATTAGATCGAGCAGGTTGGTGCCGCCGGCCAATATGCGAGATTGTGTGTTGCCGCTCAACTCCTTCACGGCCGACGACAGGGAAGTGGCGCGGGTATATTTGAATGGTCTCATAATGGTTAAATTGAATATACCTCGGTATTAGCCTGCAAAATTGAAATGTTGGTCGATGGGTTTGCCTGAGTGCACCTCCATGATGGCGGCCACAATATTAGGGTAAGCCCCGCAACGGCAAATATTGCCCGACATTCGCTCCCTGATTTCATCTTCGGATAAAGACATGCCTGAACCGCCCTGCTTTATATTTGGGGTAACATAACTGGCATCGCCTTTTTTCGCCTCGCCTAGTAAAGCCACTGCCGAGCATATTTGCCCAGGTGTGCAGTAACCGCACTGAAAACCGTCGTGTTTAATAAAGGCTTCCTGCATGGGGTGCAGTTGGTTGCCGTTGGCTAAACCTTCAATAGTAGTAACGGTTTTGCCTTCGCAGGTAGCGGCTAGCGTAAGGCAGGAGAGCACCCGTTGCCCGTTAATCATCACGGTGCAGGCGCCGCATTGGCCGTGGTCGCATCCTTTTTTAGATCCGGTGAGTTGCAGTCTTTCCCGCACGGTATCCAGCAAAGTCATTCTTGAATCTACCGTCAGGCTGCGCGAGGCACCGTTGATGTTGAATGATATTTTTACGCCGTTTTCGATAGCTGCAGCTGTTGCAGCTTCTTCGGGTGCTAGAGGCCTTGCCAAAACCTGCTCGGCGCCTAATAAATTGGCAGCCAGTACACTGGCCCCGGCAATGCTCATCAGCTTTAAAAAATGGCGCCGGTTAAAGCCGGTATCCATAATTTCGTTCAGGTCTTCCGGCATCAGGTCTGCAAACAACCTCTTTTCGTCGTCGGTAAGGTCGGGATTTTGATTTTCGTCGCTCATCAGGAAGGTAATGCGTTGGTATGTAAGTTGTAACACACCAACGCATTATCGGATTGAGCAAATCGTTGCTTAAGCAATCAACTGCACAAATAAGTTACGGAATTAAACGCTCGCTCCGAAGCTGCGCAAAAAGGTCGAAAAAGGAATCCTCAGTGCTTTGGTAAACCGTAAAGCCCAGTTTGCGGCTTTTAGACATATCAGTCAGCACCTCGATCGGGCGGCCCAAATCTAAATCGGTATGCCATGGAGATGCCAACCGGTTTAAGTTGGGTACTTTTAATTGGTATTTATCAGCCATATTACGCCATAAGTCAGCATCATTGGCCATTTCGGCTTCCAATGGATGTGTTTCGCCTTCGTAACCTATAGCTTTAATACCAAACCAGTCGGCCAGTTGGTACCATAAAGTGCTCCACCTAAAAACATCACCATTGGTAATATTAAATGCCTGGTTACGGGCGGCCTCGGTAGTGGATGCCCAAATGAGTTGCTCGGCTAAAACGAGGGCGTCCGTAACGTCCGACAAACCATTCCACTGGGCCTGCGAGCCGGGCCATTTAAATGGTCGGCCGGTTTCTTTACATATACTGGCGTAAACGGCCAGGGTAGTACCCATGTTCATTAGGTTACCCACGGCTTTACCAATAACCGTATGCGGTCGGTGGATGCTCCAGGTAAAACCGTCGCGCTTGGCAGCGGCATACACTTCGTCCTCCTGCGCATAATAAAAGTTTTCGATGTCTAACCGGGGATGCGTTTCGCGCACGGGGGTAACAGGCAAAAAGCCTTCCTTAGCATAAGCCTCAAACGGACCGAGGTAATGCTTTAATCCCGTAACCAAAGCCACGTGCTGCACTGAGCCTTTGGCTGACAAGGCACTAAGCAGGTTACGCACCATCAGGCTGTTTACTCTGATATTTTCGGCCTCGGTGTCATTACGCATCCAACTGGTGATATACACGTGCGTTGGTTTAATATCGGCCA
This sequence comes from uncultured Mucilaginibacter sp., assembly GCA_964277815.1. GTDB lineage: Bacteria > Bacteroidota > Bacteroidia > Sphingobacteriales > Sphingobacteriaceae > Mucilaginibacter. Next base: position 4,127 of record CAXYKR010000216.1, read on the forward strand.
GCGCCTCGGCTAAACTGTCGGGTTGCAGTAAGTCGGCCGCTATGGGCTTTAAGCCGGGTATGGTGGTGTTGGGGTTACGGGCCAGGCCGTAAGTGGTCCATCCTTGTTCGATTAACTTTTCGGCCAGGTTACTGCCGGTGATGCCGCTGGCACCTACTACTAATGCTATATTTTCCATGTCGAGGTAAATCAATATGTGATTACTAAACCTGCAATGTTCGGTATTGTGAGGCGGTAGGCAAAGGATGTACCTCACAAAATCAGCGTGACCTATATCACATCAAACTGCGCTGATGCGGCTCAGCGTTTCGCGCGAGATGCCCAGGTACGAGGCCACCAACGCTTTAGGCAGGCGTTGCAACAAAGAGGGGTAAAGACTGATAAATTGCTGATAACGCTCATCAGCTTTTTGGCTCATTAGTGACAGAATACGCCGTTGCAGGGCAATGTAACCGGCAGTGGTTTTCTTCATAAAAAAGTACTCCATCTTTTTTAATTCGGCACACAGTTTTTCGCGGTTATCTATAGAGATGTACATGGTCAAGGTATCTTCGAGGCAATCAATGTTCAATGTAGCCAGGGTTTTATTGTGGTAAGCCTGCGGGTCGGATATCCACCAGTCTTCCATGGCAAACTGCAGGATATGCATCTTGCCCTGCTCGTCCAGGTAGAACGATTTAAGTAAACCTTTTAATACGAAGTAGTCGTTAGGGGCGGCATCGCCGGCTTGTACCACATACTGGTGCTTTTTAAACTGCCGCGGTGTAAAATGAGTGAGCACAAAGGCAAATTCATCATCAGTGAGTTTTACAATTTTTTCGATTTGCTGGCGTAAAAGATATTCCATAGGTGGGGTGCAAACTTCGTAACTTAACTTTGTTATGATTAGTTTTAATCATCAATTAATTGACGCAACATTCATGTTACCGAGTAACATTTTTATAAATTAGCTGCAACTTTATACGTTGTAAAAGGTAATAACCCTAACGTGAACCAACTGCAAACATATAAGCTGATTTTAGCCATAGCCGCAATATTATTTATTGCGAAACCCTTTGTGGGGTTTGGTGTGTACAGCGCTTTGCACGAGAGTCCGCACGAAACCAATTTGCTGGTAAAGGTATTTGCCAAACGCAAGCCCGAGTTTATGGAAGAGGTAACGGCCAAATCGGTAGTTTTCCAAACCTTACTGCGCGATAAGGCCAACGAGTTTGCGTTTACCATCAACGCCTTACTGGCTTGTTTATTCTCATTATTTTCTGTCATAACGCTCAATGCCGTTAATCGCTTTTTACGGTATCAACAGTATAACCGCGCCTCTGCAGTTCTTATTTATCTGCTTACCCGGCAACTTACTATCTGATTTAAAAGGAAGTTTTTTCATCTCCAGAAAATGAACTGCTAAACAGCAGTACCGTGTCCTTTTTATCCACAATAGTTTTTATAAACACATGTTTTGTTTTAAACATGGCTGGTGCCTGGCGTTATTGCTGCTGGTAGCCGGCCCCATATATGCGCAAAATCCAAACAGCACCGTAAAGCTAAACGAGTTGCTGAACCGGGTAGCCACCAATGCGCCCACATTAATTACCGACTCGTCGGCCATACTAATTAAAGAAGCACAGGCCCGCGAAACCGGCTACAACTGGCTGCCCAATTTAAAACTGAATTACCAGGCCAATGTGGGTACCAATAACAACGTGGGCGGTGCCTATTTCGGTTTCGGCATAGTGCCCTCCAACAACCGGGGTGTACGCAGCGAGAGCAACACCACCGCTGTGCTGTCTAACTTAGGCATTGCCGCCTTTGATATGGAACTGTATAATTTCGGCGCTTACAAGGCGCTGAACCAGGTTGCGGAGTCGGAAGTTGATGTGCAAAAAAGCCAGTTTGCTGCCTCCAAGTATAACCTGCAGGCTTATACCATTGATAACTATCTACAGCTGCTCAAGCTGCAGGCGTTTTTAACGGTACAGGAACGCAATATCGAACGGAATAAAGAAATCAGGCGGTCTATCCGCGCATTGGCCCGCAGCGGCATCCGCGCCGGGGTAGATACCAGCGTTGCCGAAGCCGAGTTGTCTAAATCGCGCTTGAACTACATCGAACTTAAAAATCAGGTAAAGCAAATACAATTGCGCCTGGCTGCCATCAGCGGCATGCCATCAGATAACATAGTGCCCGACACCGTATCAGAAAATAACCTGATTTTGCATTCCATCAACGGCAAACTGATGCTGCCGGATACGGCCAACCACCCGTTGCTCAAATACTACCGCTCATTGTACGATAACAGCCTGGAGCGCGAAGCCCTGGTTAAAAAAAGCTATAACCCAAAAATATCCTTACAGGCTGCTGCCTGGGGCCGGGCCGCCAGTTTAGATGCCAACAATGGCTTTACCAGTTTACATAACGGCTGGGGCTTTCAGCGCGAAAATTATGTGGTGGGTTTGGGCATTACCTATAATTTGTTCGATTTAAAGCGCCGGCAGTTGAAGCTGAACACCCAAAAAATTACTTCGCAATACACGCTTGCTAAACTTAACGAGCAGAAAGTGCTGTTAGCCGCCAACGCCAGCCAGGCCGATGTCAACGTAGCCACGGCCTTAGAGCGTTTACAGGAAATACCGCGCCAGGTTAAAGCTGCCAATGCGGCCTACCGCCAAAAGTTTGCCTTGTACAAAAGCGGACTCACCGATATTGTAGAGCTCAACGTTGCGCTTAACCTGCTGTACCGTGCCGAAACCGATTTTATATCGGCCAAAAACAGTTACACCCAGGCGCTATTTCAAAAAGCCGTTACCGAAAATCAGGTCAGTCAAGTTCTTAACCAGTTAAATTAATACATCCTATGTCAATGGTTACCACCGCACTGAAACGGCCGGTTACAACAGTGATTGTTATCATCAGTCTGCTGCTGTTTTCGGTACTCAGTGCAATTAAAATTCCGATAGATATATTTCCGCAGCTTAATATGCCTACCATGTACGTCATTGAGTCGTACGGCGGTATGTCGCCACAGCAAATGGAAGGCTTTTTCTCCACCCGTTTACAAGACCAGTTTTTGTATGTCAACGGTATCAAATCTATCACCAGTAAAAATATACAGGGGCTTACTTTACTAAAACTAAGCTTTTACGAAGGCACTGATATGGGCGAGGCCTCGGCGCAGGTGGCGTTGCAGGTAAACCGCGCCATGAAGTTTTTTCCGCCGGGCGCATTGCCGCCGCAGGTGCTGCGTTTTGATGCCTCGTCGCTGCCGGTAGGGCAGTTGGTGCTATCGTCAAAAACCCGCAGCTTAAAAGATATTTACGATTTAGCCACCACCCGGGTGCGTCCAACGTTTTCGTCGGTGGCCGGTTTGTCGGCACCACCGCCATTCGGTGCCAACTCGCGGTCGGTTATCATCAACGTTGACCCTGCCAAACTGCGGAGTTACAGCTTAACGCCTGATGAAGTAGTAGCGTCCTTGGCTAAATATAACGTAATGTCGCCCTCAGGCAACCTGCGCATGGATAACACCATGTACGTAACCACCATGAACTCGCTGATTGGCAACGTGGAAGATTTTGGTGACATCCCAGTTATCAGTAAAAACGGAACCCCGGTGTTTATAAAAGATGTAGCCCGTGTGTCTGACGGTGCCGATGTAACCGTGAGTTACGCTTTAATAAACGGTAAACGCTCGGTATATATCCCGGCCGTTAAAACAGCCGACGCCTCTACCTGGGCAGTGGTGCAGGCGCTGAAGAGTAAATTGCCTGATATTCAAAGCTTATTGCCCAACGACGTCAAGGTATCGTACGAGTTTGACCAGTCGGTGTTTGTAATTAACGCCGTTGAAAGTTTGCTGACTGAGGGCGGACTGGGCGCGGTGTTAACCGGGCTGATGGTGCTGCTGTTTCTGCGCGACTGGCGCAGCAGTTTAATTGTGGTGATAACCATCCCGGTGTCTATCGTTATCGGTGTCATGCTGCTGGGCTTTTTTGGGCAAACCATCAACATCATGACTTTGAGCGGATTGGCGCTGGCCATTGGTATTTTGGTTGACCAGGCCACGGTAACTATCGAGAACATACACCAGCACCTGGAAATGGGTAAAAGCAAAAAGCTGGCGATATATGAAGCCTGCGAGGAGATTTCTTTCCCGTTGTTGCTTATCCTGCTTTGTATACTGGCCGTATTTGCACCTTCGTTTTTGATGACGGGTGTACCGAAGGCCATGTTCTTGCCGTTGTCGTTAGCCATTGGGCTTACCATGATTGTGTCGTACATTATTGCGCAAACATTGGTGCCCATACTTAGCAACTGGCTCATCAACGCCGAGCAATATCAGCACGGACATCACGGGCAACTGCATGCGCACGCAGGCGAGGCCTTAGACCGGCAGGAGAAAAGTCAGGTGAAAAGCCATTTAAAAGACGAACAGGAGCATCCGCAGGACAATGATTTGTTTGAGCGGGTAAAATTGCGCTTTGTCAGAATTTTAAACCAATGGATGCCGAACAAGCGGCTGATTGTGCCGGTGTACTTATTAGTTGTGCTGGCCCTGGCGTTGGGTGGCTTTTTAATCATCGGTAAGGATATGATGCCGAAATTGAATAATGGTCAGTTCCAGATACGCATCAAAGAACCTGATGGTACCCGCCTGGAGCGCACAGAGACCAAGTTAAAGCAGGTGCTCAAAATCATTGACAGCACGTCTAATCGTCATGTAGCCATTAGTTCGGGGTATGTAGGTTTGATACCGAGCAGCTACGGCGTGAGTAACCTTTACGTATTCAATACCGGTACGCATGAGGCTATTTTGCAGGTAAACCTGGATGCAGATTACCACGTGAACATGGACGACTTTAAAGAAGCACTGCGCAAAAACATAGCCTATGCCATACCCGAATTGAGGGTAACCTTTGAGCCTATTGACATGACTGAGAAGATAATGAGCCAGGGTGCCGCTACGCCCATCGAGGTGACCGTTGCCGGTAAAGACATGGCGCAGATTGAAGGATACAGTAATAAGCTGGTTGACCAGATGAAAAAGGTTAATTATCTGCGTGATGTACAAATTAACCAGCCGCTCAAGTTTCCGGTGGTTAAGATAACGCTCGACCGCTTAAAGCTGGCGCAGATGGGTTTGAGCGTGAGCGAAATATCGCGCTCGGTAACAGCCAGTACCTCATCCAGCCGTTTCTCCGAAAAAAACCAGTGGTTGGATGAAAAGGCCGCCAACACTTACCAGGTGCAGGTGCAGATACCCGAGTACGTGATGAATAATATGGACGAGATACGTGAAATTCCCCTCATTAAAGGGCAGAGCAGCCCTGTACTGGGCGATGTAGCCAGTTTCAAAACCGTTTATGTTCCGGGCGAGTACGACCGTATGGGGCCAAGGCGTTACCTAACCGTAAGTGCCAACATTCACCACAAAGATTTAGGCCGGGCTACCACTGCGGTTGAGCAAGCCATCAAAGCTGTAGGCAAACCACCTAAAGGGGTAGTAACGCAGGTGCAGGGTATGTCGAGCCTGTTAACCGATACCATGTCGAGTTTACAGAACGGGCTATTATTTGCCATTCTGGTCATCTTCCTGTTACTGGCCGCCAACTACCAATCGGTTAAATTATCGCTAACCGTATTGTCTACCGTGCCTGCAGTGGTATTAGGGTCGATTGCGGCTTTATTGCTGACGGGCTCCACGCTTAACCTGCAAAGTTATATGGGTATGATTATGTCAGTCGGTGTATCGGTTGCCAATGCTATCCTGATTGTAACTAATGCCGAAAAACTGCGGCTGGATTACCATGACGCCACCAGGGCCGCAGTAACCAGTGCCTCTATCCGTTTGCGCCCCATATTAATGACCAGTTTGGCCATGATTGCCGGCATGATACCCATGGCATCCGGCCTGGGCGAAGCCGGAGAGCAATCGGCGCCGCTGGGCCGCGCGGTTATCGGCGGGTTGTTTGCATCCACCATTGCGGCCTTGTTTATTTTGCCTTTGGTATTTGCCTGGGTACAAAATAAAACCACCTATAATTCGCCATCCTTAATGCCCGAACAATCATCATCCGAAAACCTCATCTTAAATCATCCCGAAACCCATGAAGTATAAATTAATCACCATAGCCTTTGTGGCAGCCGCTATTTGTGGCTGTTCGCACGCCGATAAGCCGGTTGATATTACCGCCGGTAAAGCTAAAACCGAAGACAAACTGGAAACCACCACCGTGACCGAAAAAGCCATGTCGGGTTACGTGCGTTTGCCTGGACAGCTAAAGCCGTTTAACGAGGTAAACATATTCGCCAAGATAAACAGCTTTGTAAAGCAGCTCAATGTAGACCGCGGCTCGGTGGTACACAAGGGGCAGTTGTTGGCCGTACTGGAGGCGCCCGAAATGGCATCGCAGGTACAATCTGCCAATGCCCGCTATTTGCAGGCGCAGGAAGCATCCAATGCCAGCCGCGAAAAATACCGCAGGCTGAAAGAAGCATCTAAAGAAGAAGGGGCCGTTTCTCCGTTGGATTTGGATAACGCTTTATCTAAAAT
>CAXYKR010000217.1:0-27369 GCA_964277815.1 uncultured Mucilaginibacter sp.
TATAACGAGGTATGCAAGTTGCTTTTTCATATCCGGGCAAAGATAGTACATGCAAATTTAAGCACGGCATTTGCTACGTTTTGTATTCCTATAAGTGCTATATCACTTATTTCAAACCAATTACACAACTGTTTGTAAATAGGATTACCAATCACCCGATAACTATATCATCTTGAATACCGATACGCCAATAAAAGAGCCCGCTAAAAAGGGGAAGCTTTTAAATAACTTGCTGCTCATATTTTTTCTTGCGCTGTTTTTGTGCGCCGAGGGCTGGTTTGCTTACCGGCTGCACACCCTGTCGGGACAGCAGGAACAATTAAAAAAAGACTATTCGGATGCCAACAACATTACGTTGGGCTTATTTTCGATAGAGGAATGGCACGACGAAATTGCCGGCATACTTAATCACCAGGTTAAGCATTTCAAGTTTACAGCCAAAGAAAAAAGGCAACTGCAAAAAGAGGTTGAAGATATCATCATCACCCTCATTAATAAAGCCGAGGCAATGATAACGCAGCCTAAAAAGAAATCGATTGGTGGTAAGCTCACCAAATTTGCAGTAAAAACCTTCGTCAACAGTGATAAAATTAAAGCGCAGGTACCTGCCTTCGCCCGCAAAATTATTGCCCAGGTTGATAATCCGGCCAATAAAAACCAGCTGAGCAAAATGGCCATGAGCAAAGTAAACAACCTGGAGCACACCCCTTACCTGGACAGCACCATCAAGGCCAATCATAAAATTACCGACCCTATTTATAAAAGATATGGCGTAAACGACCGCGATGCCCTTAACCAGAAGCTTAACCGGTCGCTCGAGCAAATCAGGGTAACGATGTACAAATACTCCACCTACATGCTGGGTTGCGTGGTGATTGTGCTGCTGTTATGGTGGCTGTTGCGCAAACGCACCGAACTGCATGCTACACTGTTCATCATGTCGTTACTGTTTGCCTTTATTTTACTGGCGGTAGGATTAACCGCTTCGATGATTGAGGTGGATGCCCGGATTAAGTCATTGGATTTTGTGTTGCTGGGCGAGCATGTGGTTTTTAAAGACCAGGTACTGTTTTTCCAGAGCAAAAGCATCATGGATGTGGTACATGTGCTCATCAGTCAGCCTAAAATCGACTCCATACTGGTAGGTGTACTCATTATGGTGTTCAGTATCCTATTCCCCATCATGAAGCTGTCGTCAACCGGCATCCACCTGCTCAGCCGAAAAAAGATTGCCGAAAATAAATTTATTAAATTCTTTGCTTTCCAGTCGGGCAAGTGGAGCATGGCCGACGTCATTGTTATTGCTATTTTGATGACTTACATCGGCCTGAATGGCTTGCTGGAAAGTCAGTTGGCGCTGTTTAACATCAAGAGTGATGCTTTAACGGTTATCACTACCAACAACACGGCGCTGCAACCCGGTTATATCATTTTTATCTGTTTTGTGCTGTACGGGCTTATTTTATCAACCATTTTAAAGTTCATTACCCCGTACGATACGCATTAACTTCCGCAACCCTATTTAGCAAATTCCAATCCAATAACTGTGACCAACACTACTACATATAATACCTCATCCGGCGCAAGCAAAGGCAACATCATTTTGATGATTGTGCTGAGTGCACTGCTTTGCATCGAGGGCTACTGCGGCTACCACCTCAGCGAGTTATCGTTAAAGCAAGAACGGCTTAAACAAGATTACAGCACTATCAACAACATTACGTTCGGCATTTTTTCTATCGACCAGTGGCGCGAAAAAATCATGAACGTGGTAAACGGACGGGTGGAAGATTTTAAGCTCACCCGCCAACAGCGCAAGGCTATGCAGGCGCAGGTTGAAAAACAATTGCATGCCCTGGTAGCCAAAACGGCAGCAACAATGAACAAGCCGCAAAAAAGCCTGCTGGGCAAACTTAAAAAAGCGGCCTTTAACGCCGTGGTTGATGTGGATGATATACAGGCGCAAGTACCATCGTTTGCCCGTACCATCGTAGCCAAGGTAAACAGCCCGGCCAGTACCCGCCGGCTCAAAAGTATTGCCACCAGCAAACTGGACCAGTTAGAGCGCCAAACCTACGATAGTACCGGCGAGGCCCACGCCATGCTGGTAACCAAAATGTATAAAAAATACCAGGTAAAAAGCACTACCGACCTTAATCAGAAACTAACCCGGCAGTTAGAGGACATTCGCGAGGTAACTTATAATTATGCTTATATTATGTTTGGGTGTGTGGTCGTGGCCATTATGCTATGGTGGTTTTTACGCAGCCAGGTGCATTTGCAAACCGTGCTATTCATCCTTTCGCTGCTGATTGCTTTTGTGTTGCTGGCCGTAGGTGTAACCGCCTCATTAATTGAAGTGGATGCCCGCATTGGCTCTATGAGCTTTATGCTGCTGGGCGAAAAACTTGGCTTTGAAAACCAGGTGCTGTTTTACCAAAACAAAAGCCTGCTCGAAATTATACAGGTGCTGGTGGCCCAGCCTAAACCCGATGCCGTACTGGTAGGCGTGCTGCTGTTTGTGTTTGTAATTGTGTTGCCTATCCTGATTTTGATTGCCACCGGTATACACGTACTGGCCGGCGAAAAACTGGCCGAAAACAAGGTAGTTAAGTACCTGGCTTTTGAATCGGGCAAATGGAATATGGCCGACGTGATGGTGGTAGGCATCGGCATGACCTACATCGGCCTAAACGGCATTTTGAAAAGTCAGTTAAGTAACCTCAACATCCACAACGACGTGCTGACGACCGTTACTACTAATAACTCGTCGCTGCAACCCGGATTTTTAATTTTTGTAGCTTACGTGGTTTACGAAATTGTACTCATCAGGATGTTTAAGCACATCACCGCCGTAAAACAAGGCGAAGTTACCGTTACCCATTAAACCTACGTACACCGAACCGTCAGGATGTTTTGCTGACGGTTCGGTGTACGAAATGATGCCGCTTCTTACACTACGATATAATCCTCCACCTACGGGCCTAACGTGCGTCGGGCAGCAGTTTTATAGGGTCTATATTGTATTCCAGTTTCCAGCGGTTAACTACCGGTTGTTCTAAAGGTAACTGGCGGTACTCATCGGGCGCCATAATGGGTACGCCGTAAATAATGGGATATTTGCGGCGGCAGGTGGTGCAGCTCAGCAATCCTTCAATAACGTTATTTTCCAGGTCTTGCGCCAGTATTTGTAATTGCAGGTCCTGCTTATCAAACGGGCAACACAGTTTGGCAATGGTACTTAGTTTCATGGTTTTGAAATATTTTCTGTTAAAGCGTTGTGATATAATTTTACTTTCGACAAAGGTTCGTCGGCACTCATAATTCCGGATATAACCGCCACCCCGTCAAAAGGCGTTTGCTGGCGCAGCATCGTTATGTTGGCCGGTGTGATACCTCCCGAAACAAACAAGGGCAAACCGGTCATGCTTTTAGCCTGCCTTACAGTTGCCGGCATCACAATATCGCAACTACCTGCTGATGGCGACGGAAACATGGCGCAGAACGACACGTAATCCAACCGCTGCTCATCCGCCCAGCGCACTACATCCAAGTTACCAGAGCAGGTTATACCAGCAATAAAAGGCCTGCCGATGCTTTGCTTAATCTTTGTATAATCAGTCGGAATAGCGTCAAAATGAACACCATCCAGATAGGCCGACTGCGATAACAATTCCCAATCATTATCAATCAGCAAAGGCACGCTATGCTGCCGGCAGAGTTGACCAACCGCTTCGATGCAAGCCAGTTTGTTATCGCCGGGTGTCCAGTTGTTCCACAACTGGACGGCCTGGAGCTTGCCTTGCAGGGCTGATGCCAGCCTGGATAGCAGCAACTGCCGGTCCATTGATGGGTCGATGACGAGGTAAACGCCGCCGGTTATTTTTGTTTGATTGGTTATTTCCATCCCTGTTGGTAAGCGTTAAAAAATGCAGCCCAGTAAGGGTCTTTTTCATGATAAGGTAGTGGCTGCGCTACATTCTCTTTATCGATAAGCTGTCGGCCTTGCCCCTGCCCGGTAAACTCGCCGATAACCGTGGCTTTAATTTGCCTTGAACGCAGGGCGGCCAAGACAATATGCTCGGCTCCAGGCTTTACGGCCATTACCATGGCACCGGCGCCGATGCAAAAACGTGGGTCGATGTTAAAAAGTTGGGTTACTTGTTGTTGGGCATACCCGATGGGCACCAACTCGTTGTAAACGTTTACGCCAAGGCCTGATGCCGTTGCCATTTCGTACACGGCACCCAAAACGCCGCCTTCGGTTACGTCGTGCATAGCCCGAAGGTGCCCGGTTGCCGCGGCAGCCAGTGCATCGGGCAATGATGAGGTTTGCTCAAAAAGCGAGCAGCAATCGTCATACACCTCTTTACCTAACTTTTGCTTTACCGTTTCCGGGAAACTCATGGCCAGTATAGCGGCGGATGATAGCGCGCACTCTTTGGTAACGATGATAATGTCACCGGCTTGCGCCTTGCTGCTAAGCAGGATATGATTTAACGGTGCGGTAAGCAGCATAGTGCCGCCACCGGCAATGGTAGAGTTTTGCCCCTCAATGCTGCCTGTATGCCCACCGGTAATAGCCACGCCAATGGCTGCACAATAGCGGTGTACATGCTCCCAGTAAATTATAAAATCCTGCTGACTGAGCGTGGGCGGCAAATTGAGCACCATTTGGGCATACATAGGCGAAAAGCCGGTAGTCGCCATATCATTAGCCATTAAGTGCACCGACAACCAAGCCGACTCGGCCAGCCCGAGCGACGGGATAAGCGAGAGCGGGTCGCTGGTGAGGGCCAGCCCCAGGCCGTGGCCAATGTCTACCACCGATACATCGACCCCAAAACCGGGGCCTTGGCTTACCTCCGGCCGGTTAAACCCAAGGCGTGGTAAAATCAATTCATCAAAACCTCCGCCCGATATTTTTCCGGAAAACTGAGACATACTACAGCTGATGATTAATCCTGAAACTTGACGTACAACCCAAAAAAGTCGCCCACAGGTACGCTCCACTGCTGCACCGGGAACCACTCGGGTAAGCCTGTACAGGTCCACTCCAGGCTGTAGTTACGCCCCTTTAAGGCCTCGTCAATTTTTTCGATAAGCATGGTAGGTGTGTAAAAGGTAGCCGTTACATAAAACGGATTTTTGCCGAACATTTGCTGCACACGGCGGCGCAATACCTTAGGCGAGTTGCGGTTCATCATGCCAAAGGCAATGCCATGTTTACCTACCCGCGCTGCCTCGCGTATTACCTGAACCGGGTCGCGGTAATACTCAAAAGTGGTGATGAAGGCCACTGCATCAAACGTGTGGTTCTTAAACGGCATATAATGCGAATCTGCATTTACCAAATCGCCTTTAAACAGGTGCACGGCCTGGCCCAGCATAAAAGGCGACAAATCACCGCCGGTAGCCTCAATACCTATCTCGTGCCACCAACGGGTAAAACGGGTGGTGCCGCAGCCAAATTCCAGCAGCTCTTTTACCCGCGGGTCTTTTTTAAGCAACTGCCCCATTACCTTTTTTTGCCATACTTCGGCACGTTTGTAACGGCCCTCGTACCATTGCTCGTAAGTGTCGGTGTGTTCGCGGTTAAAGAACCACTCTTTGCGCCCCTGCCAGTTGGTGAGGCTTTTGGTCATGACTCCGAAATCTCCTTTTTGCTTCAGTTCCATTGTTAAAATAGCTGTAAAAAGTAAAAGCCTTGCTACCGGCACCGCATTAACACGGCAACGGAAACAAGGCTTTACCTATAAGGAACCAGCGGCCATAAGGCCACCGCAAAACTTAGATATCACGCCCATGCATCCCTACGCCGGTATTATCCGTATCAGGTTATCGGGTGTTATCTCAGCCTTTGCTATTTTACAAAAGCACCCCGTGCAAGTATGCAGGCAAGGTATGCATTGCAGCTATACAATGCAAATACTTTTATTTAAAGTTTATTAAAAGGGGAATCAACTTTTGCAGGATGTCGAGCTTAAGACGACAGCCTCCTCTCCCAGCGCAAAAATAAAAAGTACCCCACTACCGGCAATAATACCACTACGCCCAACCAGGCACTGTATTCGGCCGTCGAAATTTTACTGTTCCTCACAATACTGCCTACGCAATAACGGATAATAAAAAACACGTGAATGACGGCCAGAAAAGTAAGGATTTTTGATAGTTCCATGGGTTGAAGGCTTGGTGTACTAATGTAGCGATTTACTCAAGGATGCAACAATTTAATTACGTTTATTTTTTGCAGCCATTGGTCGGTAATGCTGAGTGCCTGCGGCGAAAAAGGCGCTTTGATAGATGGCATTTCCTGCGGTGTGCATTTATCGCAAGGCAAAAACAAATGGTTTAGCCCTGGCAGCACCGCGGTAGTTACCTTTTTGTTTTTGCCACGGGCTGGCAGCCTTTTCCAGTTGTCCAGGTTTTCTTTGTAGGATACCATTACATCTTTATCGCCATTAAGCGCCAGGATAGGGATGTTTACCTTAGCCAGCACCGGTGCCGGGTCGTACTTGATAAAATATCGGTACCACGGGCCGGTAGCCTGGTTAACGTAGCTGTAAATCGGAAAACGGAAATGGTCAAACTGTATTTGCTGCGCTTTAACATACTCGTCATCTTTCTTTTTCCAGGCGGCGTAGGTTTCGTTCAGCTTGTCGGCCATGTTGGCCGAGTCGGCATAGGTAAGCGCTGTTTTAAACATCAACGCGTTGATGGTATTGTAACGCTGTTTATCGGCATCACTGATGGGCGCAACAGCTACCAAATCGCGGTTTTGGATAATTAACGATTCATATCCACTGGTACACAACCCCGCCAGGCTTATCAAAAAGGCAATTTTAGGTTCGCGCGATGCGGCAATGGCGCAGCTGGCACCGCCTTCGCTGTGCCCCATGATGCCAATTTTACCAGTCTCAACTTCAGGGCGGGTCCGCAAATAATTAAATGCCTCCAGTAAGTCACTGGCAAAATCGGCAGTGGTTGATTGGGCATAATTACCCGTCGATTTACCTACGCCCCTATCATCAACCCGAAGTACCACCATGCCGCGAGCCGAAAGGTAATCGGCAATCTGGGCAAAAATTTTGTGCCCGGCCATGGTACCATCACGGTCTTGCGGGCCGGTGCCCGATACGAGTATAACCGCCGGGTACTTTTTAGGTGCTTTATTGGGCACCGTAAGGGTGGCGCCGTAGGTTAACCCGGTTTGCGCACCTTTAAAAATAACACTATCTGCACGGTAAGCCTGGCTTACCTGCTGCCCCACCGGCTGCGCAAAGGCAACCGGTGTAAATGCAAACAGGCAAACTATTACTAACGTGAAGAAAAATCTTTGAGATGTATATAACATAGACTTACTCAGACTTGCGGGCTAATTCAACCATTTCAACAATTTCGTCAGACAAGGCCGTCGGACTGCCCATGTAGCCATCCGTCAAAAAACGGAGTTTACCATTAGGGGCTATAATCAATTTCATGGGGATGCCCGAAATAGTGAAGGCTTTGCATATACGCGCAAAAACCTCGTCATTGGTTTTGCTTCCCTGGGTTTTGTTATCAAACAACACGTTGAAAGGGTAACGGTTATCTTTCATGTACTGCGCAACCTGTTGTTTGTAACTGCTTCCGGCCTCTTCGGTATCTACAAAATAAAAAACCACATTCGGGTCGGCCTTGTAATGCTCAACGGCCAGCTTCATGCCCGGAAAGGAAGCCTTGCAGGGCACACACCACGAAGCCCAAAAGTCCATCACGATGATTTTTCCGCGCAGGTCGGCAAATTTTACTTCTTTGCCATTCATGTCAGTCATGCTCCAGTCGGGCATGTCCTTATTTATCATGGTCTTTTTAATCTGTTCAGCATTCCGAACTGCCAATGCCGGGTTTTTCAGCGAAACAAAGTAGGCGTCATACTGCGCCGCGGGCTTTCCTCTGCGCTGATAATCAGCTTTAAGCAAGGCCAGCATATCGGGCGAACTTTGGTTTTCGTACACCGCCTTTTCTAACAAGGTGCGCAACTTAGCGTACTGCTTGGTTTTATTAAGCAGATAAGCCTCATCGTCGTTTAGCGAAGCCCTTTTATACTTATAAAATTTTTGCGAACGTTCGGCATATACCAGTGCTTGCGCGGTGTTGTCAGTATTGCGCAGGATGCTCACCTGAACCGGCAGTATCTGCTTGGCAATGTACTTTTCGCCCTCTTGTTTCCACTGCATTGGCGAAAGGTACCAGTAAGCAGCAGGCACCGTATTTTTAGACTGCTCTAGGCGGGCAAGCATTTTATTGGCATAAGGCAACAGCTCGCTATCCGTTTGGTCTTTGCGGTTATGCGGTATCTCAATCAGTTTATAATACAAATTGATGAGTGAAAAGTAATCCAGCTCGTTCAAGTACTTTCCGAGCGGACTCCAATCCTTCTTCATCGCACCAAAAATGGCCAGGGTTTGGTAAATATTGCCATAACTGAAACGATTGTCCTGATCAAACTCATTATAAGCACTGTTATGCGGAAACTTAACTAATAAATCCTCCCCTAACATTCGCTTTTTATCAATGTCGCGCTCCAGGTTAAATGCCTTAAAAGCATTGAGCTTGGCAATTTCACCTTTAGGAAAACGCCGAACCATGACGGTATCCAGCGAGTCGGCACGTGTTTTATCGTAGATAACAGTCTTTAAAATAGTTTTGGCCCTCAACAAATCAAGTTCGTCGTCTTTTTGTATAAGGTACTTAATAATGTTGCTGATGCGGGGCTTACCGGCATCCTTTTGGTAAGCCAAAATTGCACGTGCAAACGGTACAGCCAGCACTTCGCCGGCTTGTTTAGAGTGCCTCAATATTTCGTTATTGAGCCAATAATAATAAGCGGTATCACTTAGTTGAGGTTTCTTAGAAAAATAACCAGGCACACCGTATCCAAAATCATCAGCCCGCAAAAAGCTCCAACCGGCATAGGCCGAAGCTGCGTTGATAGAATTATTCTCCGGGTCGGTAGTCATAATTACATAACCTTTGTCGTGGTTATTGTCTGACGTATCAGCACCTATAAATTTGATGGCTGCCAAACCCAAATTGCGGTCGAGCGGCAAGGTAGCTTTAAATTTACCGTCGCCCGCGGGCGTCATCACCAGGTCGGTAGTACGCCATTGGTAGTTGCTGTAAGCATGCACTACGGCTTTTACATTTTTTTGCCCGGCTAATGGCGTGCCCTTGCTATCGTAATTTATCTGAACGTTAGTACCGGGCAAAGGCTTGCCCGGACTATATTCAAAGTTATTGGTTTGGGCGATTGCACCGCTCATCACCATGCTGATTATCGCCAGCAAACTCAATTTAATTTTCAACATCTGTATTTGTCTGTTTTAAAAAACTCACGGATTTTGCTGTATCTCGGGATTTAGCTGTATTTGGTAAGCCGGAATCGAGAATACATAACGGTCGCTGTTTGGCGTAAGCGTATAGGCAACGCCGCCAAAACTGCGGGTGTAAGTACGCTGAAACTGCGCTTCATTTTTCAGGCGTCGCATATCCCACCAGCGCAACATGCGGCAAAAAAACTCGCGGCGGCGCTCGTCAATAACTATTTTTAAAGCATCCGTTGCGCTTGCAGCTGTCAGGGCAACATAATCTGCTGCTTTAAAACGTTTACGGCGCAGGTTGTTTACCCAAAGCATGACATTGGCTACGTCGTTATTACGTGCGTAATATTCTGCTTTTATCAGCATCATTTCGGGTACGCTCGGGCCAATATTACGCGACTCGCCAATAGCGCGGTCTTTAAAAAAGAAACGTCCGCCTGCAGCTGTGTAATTTATTGAGATGGTTGACGCGTCGGTGGTAAAGAGTGCATAACGCTGATCGCGCGTTCCTAAAATGCCTAACAACTCGTCGCTCAAACGCAATGCATAAGGCGTAAATGCACTGATACCGCCATTTGCAACCTTTGATAATAATACCTCCGGGTCACTTCTGCGAATGGGATAACTATTGGAATTTATAGCAGTGATGGTCCCCAGATCAATTAATGTACTGCGTAAGGCCAGTGCGCTATCGGCGTAAGCATTAGCTGCACCGTAATTATTCATGTATAAATAACAGCGGGCCAGTTCGGCATAAGCTGATGCCTTTGATGGCAAAGTATTGAATAACTGTGTGTTGGGCAAGCCAGGTACTGCCTGCTTCAAATCATTAATAATCTGGTCGTAAACCGCTTGTACCGACGGACGGTTTAGCGGCTGAACGGTAGTTTGCACCAACACCATAGGAACACCTAAATCGGTAGTGGCTGTAGCAGCATTATACGGCTTGGCGTAAGTATTCATCAGCATCAGGTAAGCGTCAGCACGATGCACTTTGGCTTCGGCAACCAACGCAGCTTTATCAGCCTCCGAACCACCCGTACTTGATGGAACTTCGTTGACAATAACGTTACTATAGGTAATAGTGTTGTACATAGCATTCCAGTTATTATCGGTCTGATTGGCCCCTAATGGAAACAAGTCGGGTTGCCAGGTATAACTGTTACGCCAATAGCGGTAACTATCATTTACTAAAGCCAGTTGTTGTGTACTGCCATCTACCAGTTGCACATCATCAGAAGATATGTCACCGATTTGCGGGCCGGTTTCGTAAGCACTGGTATTGTTAAGTAAAAGTCTGTAATTACCGATATCACCAGGCACCAGCTGGCCCTGCGTTTTGATATCTACATATTTTTGGCACGAACCTAAAGCGGCGGCCATCAGCAATAAAAAATAATATCTTAATTTCATGATGCGTTTACTTTAGAAGTTGAGATTTAAATTAACAGTATAAGAGCGCGCTGCCGGTAAGCCACGATTGCTGCCTATGTATGAGGCAAAATCGGGATCGTAACCCTCTTTATTGGCACGCCATATTAAACCCAGGTTATTTACCGTAGCGCCGATTTGCGCGCCTTTAATTTTGTAACGGCTCAATACGCCCGACGGCAACTGATAACTTAAGGTTAATTGGCGTAAGCGTACATAATCGCCTTTTAGCACATTGATATCTGAGTTTTGATATCTGATTAAACTGATTTGAACAGCATTAACGTTGCCGTTTAAACCGGGAACCGCGGTGGTAGCCTCATCTCCGGGCTTCATCCAACGCTTAGCAATATCTGCACTCAAATCAAAATTAGTGTTAGTAAACGCCGATGTAATGTAGTTTTGAATACTTGGCTTTAGGAACACACTACCAAACTGGTAGGTAGCCTGCCCAAACAAAGAGAACTGCTTATAACGCAAAGTAGTGTTAAAACCACCAAAATACGGAGCCGTAGTTCTTCCGGCATATTTTAAATCGGATAAAGAACTTAATGTTACCGTGGTAGCTTTGACAATATCGCCATTGCGGTCATAAATCTGCGTTAAGCCAGTAGCATCTAAACCGGCGTTGCGGTAAACGAACAGTTTATCTGACGGATAACCATTAATTGGACCAATAGAAGATGGCGATGTTCCTAAATTTGAGGTATACAGGCTTTCTAAAAAGCGGGCATCGGTCAGTTTGTTGGTATTGTAAGCAAAGCTCAATCCAGCGGTCCAGTTCCAGTTGGTCTTTTGTACAATCACACCGTTCAGGCCAATCTCGGTGCCGTTACCTTTCATCGAAGCGGCATTGCGTGTTATAGTAGAGCTGATAGTTCCGTTATAGACACTGCTGATAGGGAAGGCATATAGCAAATCTTTTGAGTTTCTTTTAAACATTTCAACAGATCCGCTTAAACGACTATTAAGCACGCTGAAATCGACACCTAAATTGGTTACATAGGTTCGTTCCCAACGCAACTGTGGGTTAGCCAAAGCTATAATATTTGCAGTGGCCTGTCCGGTAGTAAAATCATTTGAGCCTAACGCAATATAAGTATATGGCAGCGCCGACAATGACAGGTTGCCGTTTACACCGTAAGTAGCTCTTAGAGCCAGGTTATTTAACCAGGTTAAATTCTTCAGAAAATCTTCGCGGCTTGCGTTCCATTTTACGCCTGTAGACCATAATGGCGTTGCGCGATACTTCCTGTCTAAACCGAAGTTATTATAATCGTCATACCGTACACTGCCCGATAATACGTACTTATTTTTATAAGAATAAGCTGCGTTTGAATAATATGATAAAAATCTCCGTTGCTTGTCGGCCTGAGTTGGATATCCGCCCTTGTTAAATGTCACAAAACTGGTAGGCGTTGCGCCGCCTATGTATGCGTAAGTAGGTGTTGAAGAAAGATTAATAATAGTATTGTTGATACCCGTAGCCAGGTTGTAACCCCAGATACTATTAATATTTTGCCCAATGTTTGTTTCACGAATCTCGGTACCGGCAATAGCAGTAATATGATGATCTGTTGCAAAAATACGGTCAAAATCAAGCTGCCCTCTTACACTGTAATTGCGTTGATTAGTGTTTGATTGCGCTAAACCTCCGCCGGTGGTGATGCCTAAACTATTACTGGTTGCTGTAGGATAAGTATAATAGTTAAGCAAATCTCTCATAAAATAGGTACGCGGATCATAATACGTGCGTTGAGAATCAAAAGTACGCTCGGTGGTGTAGATAGCACTGGCTGATAAGCCACCAAACAAAGGAGCTTTAAGACTGATATTAAAAACGTAGTTATTATCGCGCTGAGAATTACTTCCGTAATTGATCTCGTCCAGGTAATTATAACGCCAGTCTTTATATACCGGCGACAGCGTGCGGGTAAAATCCGGACTAATGCGGTCGAAGTTGATACCATTACCATTGGCATCAGCCAGTAACTGGTAAGGCATCAGCGTAAAACGGCTTGGCTGATATAGCGTTTGCAACGCTAACCCATTGTTTACCAAGTTAAAAAACGAGCCCTTGAAACTGGTTGCTAAAGTAACCTTATTAAAAAACTTCCAACTGTTGTTTAACGTGGTGGTAAGGCGGGTACCATAATCATTCACTTCATTGGGCCGCTCGCGGCTATAAGATGCCGAATAATAATAGGTAGAATTTTCAGATCCGCCACTTACAGACAAATTGTATTGCTGGCTTTGAGCGCTCTGCAAAAAGTATTTATTAATTTGTGAACGGTTGTCGATAGCACTTAACGTATTTACGCTGGCATCGTATTGTGTTTGTGTTATGGTTCCGGCTTTAAGTTGTTGCGCCAGCGCAGTACCGGATGGTACCACATTCAAGGCATTAAAATAGTTGGATGGAGCGATAGCCGTTAAAATATTTCTATCAACCAGTTCCTTTTCGTAGCCCAGCATTTGTGCAGAACTCATGGTTTTAAAATAGTCGAGGTTTGGTTTCTCGCCCAAAGTTAATATAGTTGAAAAATTAACGGCCGGTGTTTGGCTGCGTTTGCCCTTTTTGGTAGTTATCACGATAACGCCGTTGGCAGCACGCACGCCCCAGATAGATGCGGCAGCTGCGTCTTTTAAAATGCTGATGTTTTCAACATCATTAGGATTTAGCGTTGATAAATCAAGCTCAGTGATTGCACCGTCAAGTACTACTAAAGGCACCTGCTCCCCGCTTAAACTGTTGCGGCCACGGATATTAATTACGTAATCATTTGTACCTACAGTTCGTGTTCCGCCATTGGCATTTGGCACGGTAGCAATAGAGCCACCGCTCTGGTAGAAAAAACCGCGGTCGCCTGAAGTAAGATTAACCTGTAATCCCGGAACTAAACCTTCAATCCTGGAAAGGAGATTATTTTGCGGATGCTCTTCAATTTCTTTAGCAGTAACTGTAGCAGCCGACCCCGTTGCACGCTCTTTAGGCAGGGTTTGGTAACCATTGCTCACCACCTTTACTTCATCAAGGGTAGTACCATTGCTTACCAGTGTAACATCCAGTTTAGCTTGTTTTACAGATGCGGTAACTTCTACCTTATTGTACCCAACGGCATCAAATACAATTACGTTACCTGTACTTACAGCGGGCAGTAAATAGCCGCCGGCATCATTAGTTTGTGCGGCCTGGTTTGTACCTTTTACCCAAACGTTGGCATAGGCGATCGGTTCATTTCGCTCATTGTAAACCGTTCCGCGAACCGTCATCAGCCCGCTTTGAACTGCAGTTGCAGGAGCCGTTTTGGTGACCTCATCATCAACGCCGGTAAAAAACTTAGCATTACGTGCTACAATAGAGTACGTATTTTCGCTTACATACAAAAAAATCAGATTGTTGGGGTATAACACGTTTTTTAACACGTCTTCTACCGATGTGCCTTTGAGCTTTTGCTTAGTGGTAAACTTGTTTTCCAGCAAACCATGCTCGTAAGCAAAGCGGGTTTTGTATTGTTTTTCAATAGTTTGCAACGCCTCCGTAAGCGAAATGCGTGTTGCGTTTGGGTTTTGCTGCGCCAAAGCCACAGGTCTGAAACCTAATGTCAGGGCAAAGCAAAGGCATAACGCCAAAAACGTAAATGTTTTTTGCATAATACTTTAGTTAAATAAATTGATGTTTAGGGGTTACTTTGATTTTAAGTAGTACACACCATCGCGCTCTTGTACTGTGGCATTAAGCAGGTTGGCCAGCATGTAAAGTGTGCTTTCGCGCGTACGTACCGATATTGTTCCGTCTATTTGTTTGTTTAAAAGCGTCGGGTTGTCAACCACTATCCTGTTGCCGTATGTATCTTCAAAATTTTCGATGATAGCCGCCACCGTTATGCCGCTGGCCATCATTTTATGTTCTGTCCAGGCCAGTGGCTTATCATGCAGACTGCTAATCAACTGCTTTTTAAGTTGCCCGTTGTCATACTCGACTGCCGCACCCGGCTGCATCAGGTAAGGCACCGAACCTTTACCGTTCTTGCTTACACTAATCTTGCCTCTCAATAAAGCAATCAGCACCCTATCACGCCGGTATTTGATGTTAAACCTGGTACCCAGCACTTGTACGTTCAGGTCTGCAGCATGTGCCACAAACTGCTCTCCGCGTTTCACGTCCGCAGGCTGCTGGTTTAAATGTTTTACATCAAACAAAGCCTCGCCTTTTAACCAAACCTCGCGCACAGCGTGCCAGCTCCAGGCACGGTAATATTTAATTTGCGAGTTCGC
This sequence comes from uncultured Mucilaginibacter sp., assembly GCA_964277815.1. Classification (GTDB taxonomy): domain Bacteria; phylum Bacteroidota; class Bacteroidia; order Sphingobacteriales; family Sphingobacteriaceae; genus Mucilaginibacter. The sequence goes on from CAXYKR010000217.1 coordinate 15,072, forward strand.
ATTAAGGCTGACGACGCTATTATCGGGCAGTATAACCGTACGGTGTTCGCCAAAGCCGGTAGCAATTTCTACCTTGCTGTTATAATACCACCATCCGCCCAAAAGCAAGCCCATGGTAGTTGCGGCTATACTGCTCCATACCCGCAAACGCCGTATTGTGCCTTGACGCTGTTCGGTGCCTGTAATACTTTGCTCAACCCGTTCCCAAACCAACTGCTGATTTTGGGCATCGTCTTTAATCACGTCTCCGCTTATTATAGTAAGTACGTAAGTACGGGCCTCAGTATACTCAGATAAATTGCGAGGTTGGGTATTCAGCCATTCCTGCCAACGACCATTTACATCAACACCATACTTTACCCAATTAATAAACAAGTCATCATCAATAAAATCAGAAAACGTGTACGAACTATATTTTTCCATCAAGCACCAGCGCCTTTACGCGCTTTTATTTATACAAAGCAAAAACCTTTTGATTTTACCCCACCAAAAACACGAAAATTTAAAAATAATTTACGTTGACTTAAAATACACCTCTTATTATCTGAAAAATTCAAATTTACAAGCAACAAAAAGCACCAGAAGCTCACCTTTATTAAGGTTTAACAGCAATTTCATAGCATCAATAGCCCGGTAATTTAATTTATAAACTCCTTTAACGCTTAAATTTAGCAGTTCGGCTATTTGCTCGTAACTCAACTCCTCAAAGTACCTTAAATAAAGTACTTCTTTTTGCCGGGCGGTGAGTTTATCAAGCGCTTCAATCAGAATTTTAGCCTTTTGACTCAAATTCTCCTTCTGGATGTACTCCGACTCGGGGTTAAACTGGATTTGAAAATGTTCTGTTGAAGATATTTCTACTTTTTGCCATTTGCTATCGGCAGCGGACACCTTGATAAGCTGGTTGCGCAAGGACGCCAGCAAATAGAACTTGACGTTGGCCGTACGACTTAGGTTAGCGCGGTTAGTCCATAAGGTAACGAAAAGGTCCTGAATGCAATCGCGCACTAATTCGGCATGATTGAGTTTACGCATGCCGTAACTATACAGACTCTGATAGTATTTAGAATATATATCCTGAAATGCTGAGCGGCTTCCGTCTAAAAAAGAAACCCATAACAAGTCATCATCCATAACCTTGAACCCAGATATCGTATAGTTTAAATTAATGTAAGGTAAATATAATATTTTTTAGAAGAATAGTATTTTAAAGAGCGATACATTGAAGCAATTATATCGATGAAAACGACTACCGATATTTCGGACATACCATTGTTAATAGCTCACCCAACCTAATAACGACTGAATTTAACTCATGCAGACGAGATTTGATTTAAATTTCATGTAAATATCTATATTTAACCGTCCGGCTTTACTTGAAGCATCCGTTAACAACCATGAAAAAATCTCTGTCACTCTTAGGTGTTCTGCTTTCACTTTTAAGCTGGACTTACCATGTTAAAAATGAGTCATCAACATTACAAAAAGTAGCAGCCCAATTAGACTACATGAAACGGGTGAGCTATCATTATCGGTTAGAAATCAACAACGTAAAAGACAATAATTTTTTTAAAGACTCGTCCGATTGCTATTTTGAATTTGACCAGCACTCTAAATTTATCAGCCGTTTTAAGGCAGATGATAATGAATCTCAACAGATTTATAACGGTACGGAACGTTTTACTTTAGATAAAAAAGAAAAAACCTATGAGGTAGATGAAAACGTAAGCCAGCAGCGCCTTAAAAGCTTAATTATAATGCTAAATGCCATACCTGTGCTAAAGCGCTGCATGGATGACATTGTTACTAATGACTCGATTAGCAAAACAGAGCGTGATACGGTTTTAGCCCGCAAAAAGTATAAGGTTGTAACTTTAAGCTTGCCTGGCAAAGGTTTAGACTACTATAAAAAGGTGGAATCATACCATTCGAAAATTACATTTTTTTACGACCTGATTATTGACCCGGCTACTTACCTCCCCTATCAGGTAATTAAACACAACAGCGCCGAAGGCAACGCTTATATTGAGCGTACAACTTTTACCCACATCAATTTAAACCCTCCTATACCTCAAGCAAATAGCTGGTATTACTCCAGTTATAAAAAAGACTACAAACGCGCCAAAAAGAAAGAAGTCGTACCACTGATTGCCACAGGCAGCACATTGCCCGAGATCGCACTACCGCAAATGGGTAAACCGACGGTAACAGCAGTGATGCCCACCATTAAAAACAAAATCGTATTGCTTGATTTTTGGATTAAAAACTGCGGCTACTGCATGGAATCTTTCAAACACCTGAAAGAATTGCAGGTAAAATACGGGCAGCGCAATGTGCAAATCATCACCATTAATGCTGAAGATAGTCGCCAGGATGTGGACTTTTTTTATAAACGCGAAAAACCCGCTTACCAGATGTTATACGAAGGTCAACAACTGGCCAAAAAATTGGGAGTAGAAGATAACGGTTACCCTACCGTGATTTTAGCTGATACCAATGGCAAAGTAGTTTATGCCGGTGATTTTGATAAGGAGAAGATTACTAAGCTGATTGACAAAATGATGTAAATACTTTCAGCCATTCAATATTCGACTGTCAAAAATCAGATACAGAAAAAGGCTAAAAAAATAAAGCCTTCCCCGCTCTTGCAGCTTGGAAGGCTTCAACCTAAACCTTATCACAATTTGTCGGCGAAGATTGCCGACACCACAAATGTGCAACAAACATGCCCAATTTGCAAATCGCATTTAATGATGGGCTATTAATAAAATTTATAACATTAAGATAATTCTGATTTAACACAGTTAGCTATTGCTATACAAATATTTAAATATCAAATACTTACATAAAATAAACTCGTGTATTTCAGTGGCAATTTCCATCTCAAAATACCACATTAAAGTTTTCTAATATAAATTTTACCGTAAGTAGACTTAAAAGCATAGGCCGGTCCTTTGCCGGGTTGGGCCGTTATGGAGTTTAAAAAGTGCTCTTGCTGATGGTCGGTGAGCTCTAAATTTAAATTAGAGTATATTTTTCCATACACCGTGGTTGCCTTAATTTGCCCGGCGCGCGATTTATCCAGCGAGGCATCAATACCGCCGTAAACGGCATCAATAGTTACCGGTGCATTAAAGTTAGCCAATTCAACTATACCATAAACTGAGTTGATTTCGGTAGGCGTTCCCACGGGCACTTTTACTTCCAGTTTGATATCTATATCCGTCCCGGTGGAGTAAGAACGAATGCCGCCAGCTTTACTTTTGTAGTCGTTAAACTCAGCTTCGGTTTTAAACACTGTTTTTTTACCGGCATCCCAAACGGTGTAACGGCGCGGCAGCTTATCCATATCCTTAATGCGGCTACTTATTTCCAGCACGCCATCCTTTTTTTCATCCTGCAGGGTAAAGGCATTGTCGTTTTCTCCGTCGTTAATACTTACTTTAGCTACAATCGACACTTCTTTTTGGTCCCAGGTACTTACGCGCACAACCGGGTAGTCAAATTTCAGGTGCAGCTTCTCCCCCGCTTTTATGGGGTAACTGCGGTTGATGACTGTTTGGGCAATAGTGGCCCCATGCGCCAGCAGCAGTGCCAGCGCGGTTAATATCGCTTTCATGAAAATTAAGTTTAGTGGTTGATGAGATTACATCGTTTTGCGCAGGTAAACCTTGCCATAGGTAGAGCTAAGGCTGATATCGGAACCGCCGCCGTTTAGGGTACCGTCAATGTGGCCGGTGTACTCCACCATTTCGTCGTCCGAACGTTTCTTAAGGTCGATTTTCATATCAGAACCGGCAAACACTTTGCCATAAGTAGTATTGAGCTTTAAATTGGCTTTGGTGGCCGACGGCACTGATACATCAACCGTAGAATAAATAGAAGCAATCGTAATTGGACCGGTAACCTTATCTGTAAAACGGGCCTTTACCGATGCATATAAAGTGTTAACACTCACCGGACCACTCACCTCATCCAGTTCAATTGCGTTGTGCTTGGAGGAAATATCAATTTCTTTCTGAATGTTTTTAAAGGTGGCTTTTCCCGTGTGGTACATATCCTGCCAGTTATAAGAAATGGCCACGCCTTTGGGCACTTTAATGGTCACTTTGCCCATACTGGGGTCAACGGCTGCTATTTCCAGGTCACCTCCTTTTTCGGTGGTGCTTAGTCCCATGCCGGTATTGTCTTTTAAGCCGGAACCACTTAGCAGCATTAATCCGGCGGCCCGCTCGTCGGCAAGCTGTTTGCTCTGGCTGGAGAAAATAATGTCTTTACCATCATAGCCTTCTACGCTAACCGATGGCACTTTAATCACCAGTCGGCCGGTACTTTTGGCTACTTTGTATTCCTGGGCGTAAGCCTGCCCCGTTAATAATGCGCCGATGAACAGGACAAATATTTGCTTTTTCATGCTTTATAAATATGATTTTTAATGATTTATGATTTTAACCTGATTGCTTTTATTATAGTTGATGACTGCCGGATGAACTGCGAAGCTCGAAGATCCCGTTATAGGCCGATTCTTTAACTGCATCTATGGTGCTGTCTTGTTTAACCAGGGTTTCCAGTTGGGCAAGTATGGCCGACTCGCGCATTTTGGTTAACAGGCTAATCAACGCAATTTGTACCACCGGGTCCTGCTGTTTTTTGAGCGAGCTTACCAGTTGTTTGCGCACGTAGCCTTCGCGGTAAAACTTAGCTAAACCATCCATAGCTGCCAGCCGCACGTTAGAGTTAGGGTCGGTATTGAGGGTTTTGACCAGCACGTCTACCACGTCGCGGCTAACGGCGTTGCCCCGGTCCATCCGCGAAAGCGCGGCAATACGGCTGGCCGGCGATTCCCGGTTTTCCAGTTTTTCAAGCAGTACCTGCTTTACCTGCACCCCTCCCGGCTTATGCAACTGCGAACTGACCTGGTTTTTCCTGACGGCCATGTCCTGGTCCACCTGGTCAAAGGTATGCGGCTTTACCGGCGACTGGTTTTGAGCCAGCACCTCAGCAGGGACTTGTTCTGTTTTTGCAACGGCCATATCCTGCAGTTTTTCAGGCGTGGCTTTGGTAAATTCCTGCGGCTTATCATCCGGTTTTTGCTGTACCTTCCATAATATGGCAGCGGCAACCATTAACACACAGGCTGCCGCCATCCAACGCATCGTTTTAAACGAAACCACAATGCCGGTTTTAGGCACTGGTTTACTTTCTACCACCTCGTGCTGTTTAATTTGCTGCATGATGCGACCCAATACGGCAGGGTCGGGTATGCGTTGGTTTAATTCATCGCTATGGTCGTCTATAAATTTTTCTAACTTACCTTTCATACAATCCCTCCTTTAACATATCCAGTATTTTGGTTCTGGCCCTTAAATATTGTACCCGCGCCGTACTGGCGGCCATGCCCAGTAACTCGGCAATTTCGACCAGCGGAATATGCTCTACCGCATGCAACTGAAACACCGTGCGGTACCCTAAAGGCAATTCGGCAATGGCCTGGTTAACCCGGCTCATGGTGTACTCAAAATCGTCTTCATCAACAGTAGCCTCCTCATTCATCACCGTATGGTCAGCGTCCAATTCCGTAAGCTGTAACCGACGGCGGCGTAACGAACTGATGGCTTTGTTAATACCAATCCGCTTTACCCAAGGGCCAAAGCGTTCGGCATCCTGCAATTTGCCAATGGCGTGATAAGCTTCCACAAAGGTTTCCTGTAACAAATCCTCCGCCTCGCCGGTGTGGTCTACATACCGGCAGATGGCATTGTACACGTATCTGGCATGCTGCTCGTATAGCCGGGTATAGGCATGGGTATCCCCCTGTTGGCACCTGGCTATCAAATTTTGCGGCGTACTCATGTGTTTTACAATACCTTTGTTCTGGTCAGCTAATATACTGTCGCAGCAAATGCCCGAACGTTTCAGTAATCGTTACAGAAAATTTATTTTTTTAAATAGGTTGGTTGGTCAGCTCTCCAATGGTCGTCTGAAGGAAAACTTTGATGGTGATGGTATTTCAAATTACGCTAAAAATATTGAAGCAGCCAACCCATAACATAACCCTCCACACACATCTGTAGGAGGGTTATGTTGATATTATTGAACCACATATTCAACGGTATGCGCTTCCCAGGGCGCGGGAATTTCGAGCTTGTCAATCATCCTTTCTACCACAATGCCGGGTACCACCGCGTGGCGGTTACTGTTTTGTTGCAGCAATTGCGTGTGCGGCACTTCAATGTAAATGATTTTCACCTTCATTTTGTACGTCATAAATAACTCTGCCAGTTGCATACGCATCTGGCGGATAATGTTGGTGGCATTCCAAACAAAGGGCTGCTTTTTTCGCAGGTAGCTACGGGCCAGCTCTTTGGCTTCCTGTATCACCCGGCCATTGCCCGATTTATCCGTTGGGGCAATACCCTTTTGCACGCGGATGTCATCTAACGAAACCACGGGCAGGTCGCGGTAATTCCGCCAAAAATAATTATCCTTACCCGCACCGGGTAGTCCGCTCATCATGATTACCTCCGCCTTAAGCTCCTCAAAAGGAACGTAATCGGGATAACTTTCCTCGTGCTGCAGGTAATACATTTTGGCTTCATCAGTAGCAAACGTCTTGGCTACGCCCCAGCATTGCTGCTCCTGGCAAAGCGCCTCAAAGCAGTCAATTTTATACAGCATTTCGGCTTGGTCGGCACAGGTACGGCCTAGCACGTCGGCACGGGCCAGCAGGGCCAGCCAGGCCGTATTAACCTCCATGCCGGCTGTAATGACTGCCTTTACCGGGTCGGGCTTATCAAATACCCAAAGCGGCAGACCATGATACCTAACCAGACTAACCACCTGCTCCCTAATGGCAAATGGCGTAGGCACCTCCCGGTACAGCACTTGCCTTGCTGTTAAAGCGCCCTTTTTAGCATGACCTTTTGAGGTAATGCGCCCGTCGGTTTCGGTAACGGTGGTACTATACTTTTCTACATCGTGCAGCAAGGCCGCAGTCCATAAAACCTCCTTTTGCTGCGGTGTTAATGCATGGTAAGCGGGTTGCGCGGCCAGTGCCTCCAGCACCATACGGGTATGAATAGCCACATTGCCCTCAGCATGGTGAACGGGGTCTTGCGGTACGTCGTTCATCCGCTTTACCCAATAAAACCGGCTTTCCAGGTAAGCCCGGTCTTTGTTATCGCTAAACTTCCACATGGTTACCTCCTTCGTTTAGTAGTTTGGCGCGGCGCCAGTTGCGCGTCCAATGCTCATCGGTTTTCACATGCTCTTTGCGCACATATTTAAAAACGTTTTTCGAAAATTCGTCGGTGCTATAGCTATCTGCATTGCGGGTTACAACACCTTCCATCGTCGCCGGTTCACCAGTAAAAGCATCATGCGGCTGCAATATCCCTCGACCAGATGCCATATCCTTTATGTCTTTTTCGAACGTAGAGCAATCAGCCGGTGTGCTTGTAACTTGCAGCACCGGCACGGTTGACAAATCTAGCATCGCGGCGTAAAACTGGGTTTCTTCCCAGCTTAGCCAGCGGTCGTGCTCGCGTATGGCAAACACATAAAAGTGATTTTGCAGGTGCTTGTATTCGATAGAATGCACCGCGTATAAGTTTTCCAAAAATATTTCTAACGAACCCAGATCGTGTTTGATGAGTTGCCAAAAACGGCGTAAACTTTCGGTCTAGGGCGAAACGGTAGGTGCCGCGTGCGAACGGGCAAAGACACCGTGCCGGCTCAGGCAGTTATTTTCGCCATCCAGTTTTTCGGTATGTATAAGGGTTGAAATCTTTTGCAGATGCGCCCAGTAGTCGTGTTGTATCCTGTCGTCGCTGGTAGTGCCCGGCGAAAACGGATAATGATACGTACGACCGTATTTTTGAGAAACAGCCATGTTGTCGTCATTAAATAAATAGAAATAAGAATTGCCTTTCCTCTCCATCGGGGTGCGGAGAAGATTACTAAATTTTAGTATGTGCAGGCAATTACATGACGCAAGGCTTTAAAACGATTTGTTGCTGCAAATGTAGCTATTATTACTGTAAAGTACTGTACGATAACTACTTTTTAATCACCAGCTCTTCTTTAGCGGCCCACAAGGTAATATCCTGCTTGGTTAATGCAGCGGCCATCAGGTCCGGAAATTTATCGGGCGTACAGGCAAAAACAGGCACACCCAAATCGGCCAGAAATTGCGCGTTACGATGGTCGTACGACGGTGCGCCATCATCATTTAAGGCCAGCAACACCACCAGTTGCACACCAGAAGTAACCAGCTCAACCATACGCTTGCGCATCTCGGCAACGTTACCGCCCTCATACAAATCGGTAATCAGCACCATCACGGTATCAGCCGGACGGGTAACGATTTGCTGGCAGTAGGTTAAGGCAGCGTTAATGTCCGTACCACCGCCAAGTTGTACACCAAAAAGCAGGTCTACCGGGTCGGATAAGTCATCGGTCAAGTCAGCCACGGCCGTATCAAACACCACCATTTTGGTTTTTACCGCAGGGATAGATGCCATGACGCTGCCAAATATACCGGAATATACCACGGATGCCCCCATCGACCCGCTTTGGTCGAGGCATAAAATCACGTCTTTGAGCGACGACCGTTTACGACCGTAACCTAATCGCGTTTCGGGAATGATGGTTTTGTATTCGGGCTGGTAATGTTTCAGGTTTTTGAGGATGGTGGCACCCCAGTTAATTTCGTTATGGCGCGGGCGGGTATTGCGGATGCTACGGTTTAAGCTGCCGGTAATGGCCTGCCGGGTAGGCTCAGCCAGTTTTTTCATCAACTCGTCTACCACACGGCTCACCACCTGCCGTGCGGTGTCTTTGGTTTTATCAGGGATGACGCGACTCAAAGTCATAAGCGTAGCTACCAGGTGCACATCGGGCTCTACCGTTTCCAGCATCTCCTTTTCAAATAGCATTTGAGTAAGGTTAAGCCGTTTTAAGGCATCCTGCTGCATAACCTGTACCACGCTCGACGGAAAAAACGTTCGTATATCGCCCAGCCAACGGCTTACATTAGGCGATGATGTGCCTAAGCCGCCCTGACGGTCGCTGTCATACAAAGCCTCCAGGGTACGGTCTACCCTGATGTCGGCTTCGCTTAATTCAAGTTGCGTACCTTCTTGCTGATGACCGCCCAATATGAGGCGCCATTTGCGCAGGTGGTGTGATTCGGTTTCCGCCATTTGGTTTACAGTTTAATCCCTAAAAGTTCCATTATTACCGGCAGGCCTATTTTGGCCCTGTCCGCATCAAAGCCTACCTCTGCCATTGCCTGTTGCTGGCTTGCCCCACCCGAACGGGCCTTCTCCCCCAGCTTACGCCGCTCAGGTGCCGAAAAATTGGCAAAGGTGCGCCGCAACAAAGGCAGCACTTGCATAAAAGCATCTTCGTTTAAACTGGATACCCAGCTATCAATTAACTGCCATAAGTTTTGGTCGAGCAGCAGCAAGGTGCCGCTGCCCCGCAAAAAACCCTCCAGCCAGGCCGCTGCAGTTGCCGGCGCCGCGGCAGACGACATGGCATAGCTAAAATGCTGCACCAGTTCGTCGGGCAGGAGTTGTTTGCTGTCGTGCAGCAAGCGGGTACTATAACCGCTTATAACGGGCGATGTGTTTTTATTATCTACCAGTATATGCAGCACCTGCTGCCATTGCGTGGTAAGCTCAGTTTGCTGCAACAGGTTTAGCGCGTCGTTCAAACGATAAAATAACTCGAGCAAACGGTTGGCGGCATCTTCATCAATAGCCACGCAGGCACTGGGCAAACTAATGCAAATACGGGTAACCATACTGCCGATAATTCCCTGCACCATGGTAGCATCCGTTTTACGCACGTTGCCGTAACGCGCTACCGTGATGAGGTTAGGTATCACCTCCATCAGTTCCATCACATCTGCTGATGCTGCCGCCAGGTTGTTTAAGCGTTCAATCAACTCATCAATAGCATCGGGCAATTCTGCCGGGATAGCTTGCTCGAGCAGTTGGCTTACGGTTTTTAAATCGGTGGCGGCACGACCGGCGTTTAAAACGCTGTTACCGGCTGCCTCGGCCACCGTGTTGCCCAAGTTGCCACGCTCTACAATATCTACCGAAAAGCCCGGGTCCCATTGCAGTCGCCATTGTTCTTTAAAGGTGCCTTTGCCCGAGGTATATTGTGGTTTGCCCCAGTTAATACCGAGCAAACGCAGGCGGTGCAAAAATATACTGCGCTCCAGGTCGGTATCCTTGCGCAAGTCGAGTATGTAATCTTTAAAATCAGCCGTGGCGGGCAGTCTGAGCTTTTTTTGATGCTTTTCGATATCAAGCTGCAGGGGCGGTTTAGGTATATCGGTAGGCACCTCGCCAATCTTGTGCCCCACAATCAACTCGTCGTGCACCAGTTTGAGCAAAATGCCCTCGCCGTTGCAAAGCACAGTTAACGTAGCTTCATTCAGTTCTTCTAAACCGGCCTTAGGCAAACCGCGCAGCGCAGCCAGCGAGCCGGCCAGCCTAACGGCCTCAATAATATGCGCTACCGAGGTATCCATTTGCTGTTTGCGAAATAGTTGTGCTACACCAGCCATCCACAAGGTACCATCATCATTGGGGTGTTGCCACACGTGGTTATACCAGCCCGGCGAGTTGATGCCCGCGCCATAACCGCTGTAAAAACTTAAGCGGGCAAACGTCCAAGGTATCCAGGTGCATTCTGTTTTGGTTTTAGGCAACCCTTTTAGTAACTCGTTATCTTCTTTTTGCGATACTTTAGCCTTCAACGCCGGCACATGCCATGCCCCGCAAATAACCGCAATGGTGTGAAACATTTCTTTTTCGGCCTGGCGTATGGTACGGCGCATGTAAGCCTCACGCATTTGCTCCAACCGCTCATTTTTTTGCGGCAGATTTTCGCGTAAGGCCTGCATAGCCTCGGTAACGGCATCAAACACTTCATCGTTATTGAGGCGATACTCAAAGGTATGCTCCCACCAGTTTTCGCTGTCAGTAAAGCCCGCGGCATCCGCCAGGTAGCTTATCGGATTTCTGCGTATATCCTCAACAGCGATAGCTTCCTGGCTGATGGTTGCAGGTTCTTCGGCAGGAGGTTCCGGTGGTAAGGGAGGCTGCTTTTCGATGAGCATCTGGTTGCCCGCCGGTAAATCCATAAAGCGCACATGGATTTGATGCGTACGGGCATATAAAATAGCCTGCCACTCGGGCGAAAAATCGGCAAAAGGGTAAAATACCGAATGCTGCGGGGCATCAGGCTGATAGCATAACAAGGCCACCGGCGGCTTCAGCCCCTCGTTACCCACCCATTGCAACATCGCATCAGCCTCGGGCGGACCTTCCACCAATATAATATCGGGCTTTACGTTTTCGAGAAAAGCTTTGACGTTGCGCGCCGAACCCGGACCATGATGCCGTATACCTAAAATATGAACTGCCATGCTTACTGCTGATTACAAATCGCGACAAGCACGGTAAATATCGCTCCATTCGTCGCGCGGCTTCACCACGGTTTCGAGGTATTCCTGCCAGATGAGCTTGTCCTGCACCGGGTCTTTGATAACTGAACCAATAACGCTGGCGGCCAGGTCGGCTGCCTTTAACCGGCCATCGCCAAAATAAGCAGCCATCGATAAACCGCTGTTGACTACCGAGATAGCCTCAGCCGTGCTGAGCGTGCCTGATGGTACTTTGATTTTGGTTTTGCCATCTAACGTTACCCCGCTACGCAACTCGCGGAAGATGGTAACCACCCGACGAATTTCCTGCAAGGCAGGCGGTTCGGCCGGCAGCTCCATCACTTTTTCAAAGCTTTCTACCCGGCGGCGTACAATGTCAACCTCGTCCTCTACCGAGTCGGGCAGGGGTAAAATAACCGTATTGAAACGACGCTTCAGGGCGCTTGATAGTTCGTTAACACCTTTGTCGCGGTTGTTAGCGGTGGCAATTACGTTAAAGCCTTTTACCGCCTGCACTCCGGTGTTTAATTCGGGCACGGGCATTGTTTTTTCGGACAGGATGGTAATTAATGTATCCTGCACATCGGCGCCAATGCGGGTCAGTTCTTCTACCCTTACAATCTTGCCATCTTTCATGGCACGCATTACCGGGGTTTCTACCAGTGCCGCTGCCGACGGCCCCTGGGCAATGAGTTGTGCATAGTTCCAGCCGTAGCGGATGGATTCTTCGCTGGTGCCGGCCGTGCCCTGGATAATGAGGGTTGAGTCGCCGCTTACTGCCGCAGTTAGGTGCTCGCTCACCCAGCTTTTGGCTGTACCGGGCAAGCCGTACAG
>CAXYKR010000218.1:0-12133 GCA_964277815.1 uncultured Mucilaginibacter sp.
TCATCTTTACCGTGGTTACCCGCCTGGAAATACCGGCCCTGAAAGAAAAAATACTTAAAATTGACCCGTCGGCCTTCATCATCCAGCAAAGCATCGACGATACCACCGGAGGCATATTGAAACGGAAGAAATTGCATTAATATGCCAATGAGTGAGTGAGTGAGTGAGTGAGTGAGTGAGTGAGTGAGTGAGTGAGTGAGTGAGTGAGTGAGTGAGTGAGTTTTTGAATGTGCAGATATGCAAATGTGCAGATATGCAAATGTGCGGATGTACAAATAAGTCTTGGTTGTTGACTCTTGGTTCTAAAATCTTGGCCCTACCCACCTCGTTATTGCGAGGATACGAAGCAATCTCTTCAGGACAGGCTCGCCGATGGGCAGGTTAAAAAATGGGTCGATTTGCTTTTGTATCTCTAAGTTAGCCCAAAGCGCTGGCTCAGCTTAAAGAGATTGCTTCGTATCCGCGCAATGACGAAGTAAATGGGAAAGTGTATTGGTAAGCTGCTTTGAATAAATATAATTTTGGTAAACCATAATCACCTCCAGCTTACATACTACTCGTTTTATCAATATAAACAATCATATCAAAGTTTTTAGCGATAGATAGCTTTTGGCCTTCGGGCGAACTCAACGCCCCGATGCTTCGCATGATGCGCGGTTGGGTCAGGAATTGCTGCAGTGCCTGGTTTTGAGATGCCTCCTGAACGTCCAGGATAAAATTTTTGTACCGGCATTGGCTAAAATAATACTCATACCACTTATCTGATTTTACTTCGCCGTAATAGTAGGGTTGAAAGCCTTGGAGTGGTTTGTTTTTAGCAATAAACACGTTAACGTTCGCCTTGCCCGAATTAAAATCGGTGCCAATGACATAAAACTGCGAACCGTATTTTTTGCTGAGGTGCGTGCCCATATTAGGATAGTGATAAACCTCGTCTTTAGCAACATGCCCATTGTGCGCCCACACAATCAGTTGGTTGCCCTTTGCCCGCTCTTTTACCCATGTGGCATTTTGGGCCATGAAATTATCTCTAAACTCTCTTTTATTTTGGTAGTTTAATATCTGGTCGAGCATGTCCACATAGTGCCGGTTTAAGTCCGACAAAGCAGCACCTTGGAGTCGCGCCACCATCGACTCAAAACCGTTGGTTTCGGCCTTGGTCAGTTGGGTGTTAAAGGGCTTTGCAAGATAGGCTTGTATCAAACGCTTGTCGTTCTCATCAAGTTCCGGAACGGCAGTCATGAGCCTTTCGAGTATATTGTAATAATTCCGGCATTCGAGGCCGTAAAGCCGAACTTTATCAGCATCGGGCTTATCTTGGTTATATTGTCTCAACCATTTAATCATCGGCGTATTGCTCATCATGATGGCTGTACCTGCCGTATATTTTACGCTATCCGTTTTACCCGTAATGTAATCATCGATATATACGATGGCAATGAAATCGCTTTCAAACGCAATGGCTTTGTAATTTAAGTTAGTCACCAAAAACCTCACCAGGCGGTCCTTGTAATTAAAAACCTCGGCCGTGCCGTGGGTAACCTCGCCCAGGGCAATAACTTCCTTATCTTTCAACAGTTCTTTTAAAAAGTCAATATCCGTAAAGCTGGTATTCTCATTTTGGATATCGATGGGCTTGATGGCGCTGTTCAGGCTGTTGATAATGGCTGCGTTTTGCTCCTGGGCCAATATTTCATTCCGGGAAAACGTCAGTAAAATAAACAGGAGTATTAAGGCTTTTTGAGTCATTGTTTTGATGAGGTTGATGTACTCAAATATATAGTTAGTTGACAAGCAAGGCCGCTATTTAACATATATTAACTTTTTATGAAATATTGGTGTTGAAGGAACGGTGAAATACTTGTAGTTTTAGCAGTCGATGGCCTGTTGCTAAATTATCGAATTGACATATGTGGCAGAAAAATGAAGCAAATGAGGTGGTCATTTGAACAGCAAAAAACATACTTAAACCATGATAGACAATAACAAACTCCATAGTGCAATTAAAGCCATACAAGATTTAATTGTAGAAGCCCGCAGTTTGGCGTATTTACACTAAAGTAATTGCAAGAGCTTCATGATAAATACTGACCGTTGTTTTTGCAATGGGTTGTATATCAATTGTATTTCGAGAAACAGGAATGTAAGCAAAATACGATAATGAGGTATGTTTTTCTACTGATCTTTTTGATAACCGCCGTTTACAGCAGTGCCCAAGTTTATACGGTAAAGGATTTATATGGCGGTGATTCTAAAATTCGTGTTTTTGCGGACTATGAGCACAATACGTTAACTATCTCAAGTTTCAAAGACACGATACACATTTATGAATTTCTTGATTTTCGTTATAAGCCGGTTATTTTAAACGGAAAGTTTTTAAATATAACATACATTAAAAAAACGGGATCTGATCAAAACGGGGGTAATACGGTTTTGCTATGTGTTGCTAAATGCGCTTTATCTGAGGCTATGCACGTGAGCTCATTTTATGCGTATGACGTTACCACCGTTTACAATAAACGAGCCGACAGTTTGAAGCTATTTGATGAACATGGAGAATATAGTTTAAGAACAACGCTGGTTGGTACAAACAAATTTAACTACAAGTTAATTTTAGATATCCACAATAAGGTTAGCTCAAAGTTTGATCCGAAAAACAACAGCAATGATCGGATGCGAACCAGTTTAATCTTTGATCCGGTTTTGAATATTTTTTACAATGGGCATAAGCAACTATCACGGTATTTTACGGTATTAGACTTTAAAACAGGCCAGGAAGTGAAACGACATGTGGTCGGCAAATTTCCTGTTATTCAGTTCTTAAATTACGAGTACTATAATCTGAATGGCAAATGGCATGAACAGGGTAATGGTGCCTATCTTATTAAATATAGTTATAGTGATTAGACGCTTATTGGTCAAAAATAAATCCCAAAACATGTTGATAGTCTCGCGTTGCTATTTAGAGAATAACAGAATTAAAGTAGATAGGTTAGCTATCTAGGGTTTTTTCAACCCCTCAGCGAGGAAATCAACGCTGAGTTTGAAAAGAGGTGGAGAGGTTTAATCTTTCCAATTGGTTCAATGTTGTAAAACCATAAACTCAATCCCACAAAAAAAGCCCAAACATCCTCAGACATTTGAGCTTTTTTCATAACCGATAAAAGCAAATGCGCTGATAAGCTTACTGCTTTTCTGCCGGTTTTTTAAATTCTACAACTTTTCGCCAGCCTTCTCTCCATTTGGCCATATCTTCGCCTGTTTGTTCGTTTTTTCCACCTTCAGTAAGTAATAGCGTTTGCCCGTTGCTTACCACAATGCCGCACCTGAAATTAAATATTTTGCCTATGCGGCTCTCGTCAGCTGCATATTTAATAGTTTCTTTAACCAGGTAAGTTAGGGAGCCTTTAGCATTACTGTTGTTTTCTATCTCAAACTTTGCCATTCCTTGTATAAAGCTCCCTTCGGGCGATGCACGTATTTCGATGTAGTTGCCCTCCTTGTCATAAGTTCTTAAAATAGTATAATTTACGGAAGTTCCAGGCGGTTTTAACATTTCCCAGGTGCCTTCCAGTTTGCTTAAATCTTTGGTTTGACAGTTTGCTTTTAAGAATCCAAAACTGAAAAACAGGGTGAAGAGTGCGATAATGGTTTTCATAACAGAGGTTTTTGGTAAATATGCAATTACGCCAAGGTAATTTATTGCTATATATTATCCTGTATTACTTACACTTTAACCAGCGTAAGTTAATGTCAGTGTTTCTTTTATACGCAAAGCGGTAGGTAGATCCAGAAATAGACAAGATAACGCCGAAAGTGGTGAAATTTTTTATAATGATCTAATGCATCAAAGCTTAGCCTTTCCTGCTGGCATCAGCGCCAGCGATGCTACGCCAAACAACAGGATAAAACATGCACCTAAAAACAAGTTATTATTACGAGTGATATTATGCGAAGACATCATTACGGCATATATGATGAGCAAACTTGCCGACAATAGCAGTACGACAACGCCTTTAAGTAAATACATGTACGAGAATGGTTTTAAAGCTGCGTTTTTGAAAAGATAAACTACAGCAATTAACGATAAAGCACCGGCAACGATTCCTGTTAAAACCTCGCTACTAATATATTGCCAGTCAGAATTTTTCGCATTTAGCAAGGTGAGCACCAACGAATCTATCAAAAGCATTGTAAAAAGAGCACGTAACGCACCAAGCGCAAAACGTTTTAATTGTGGCATATTTTAGGTTTTGACTACGGTATTTAGATTGCCTTATTTAAATATAGCAAGTCTGATGCAGATCCTTATATAATCATTGTTAGATTTTTCTGTTAAGTTCGCAACACATCAAACCCCAATATTAATTTTATATGCATAAATATTATATAAAGGCTATCATCATTCTTATCCCAATTTTTTTTACCAACCCTCTTGCGGCCCAAAAAGTTAACAAATTGGATATAAACAGTGTTGATTCCATCAGTACTACAGATATGTATCGTATGATGACCCTATTGGGTCTTGATATCAGGAAATATTCAATTTCGTCTGATTTTAAAGAATTTTACTGCAACTTAAT
Organism: uncultured Mucilaginibacter sp.; assembly: GCA_964277815.1. Classification (GTDB taxonomy): domain Bacteria; phylum Bacteroidota; class Bacteroidia; order Sphingobacteriales; family Sphingobacteriaceae; genus Mucilaginibacter. Next base: position 4,584 of record CAXYKR010000218.1, read on the forward strand.
TGTTGAGGAGTATGATAAAGGAAAGCTGGTCAACACTTTTAACGGGCGAAAAACCATCGGGCCTTTAAATGCATGGATTATTAAAATCGGTAATAATCTCCAGAATAATCGTTTCCCAATTTCATTTTACACGCAAAATTATCAGGATACGGTTGTTAAGGCCAATATACACGTAGGTGAACTTGAATATAACAGAAAGATATTAAAGCATCCTAAACTGGTTTACACCTGGAAAGAAATTTATAACATTTATAACAACACTCATCTTTTACCTAATATCAAATATCCATTAATTGCTTACACTTCTGCTGTTGATAGCGCACATACAAAAACTAAGGGCGCATCAGAATTTTGTTTGCTTAACGGCGATTTGATAAAAGTTGAAAATTGGTTTAGTGAATTAGGAGTGCAACATGTGACTATCTTCTACCTTAATTTAGAAAAATAGGTCTCTATATTTCGCAGAGCATGTAAGGCTTATTATAAGTTTACATGCTTATTGCCCTCCCAGAGTCTGACGAGCTACCAAGTAACTTCACTAAAATGAAATTCAAAATCAAATATTTTACTGTACTGCTTAGATGTTGGTTGTTGTTAGAAGTATCTCATCAAATATATTTAGCAGCACGGTATTTAAGCCATGCGAACTTTAACTATGAAGAGTATGTCTTAAACAGAAACGTAGCTGTACTTAATCGTTTAGCTGCGGCGCTAAAAAAGAATATTGTCAACGATTTTTATTATGATATTGATTTTAACGACACTCAAAACTTAACCGCGTTGCCTCCAGGCATCAGAAGAGATTTATTAAAGCTTCGGTATGATTTAACTAACAACGAAACAAACTTTTTTCTGTTGATACAAAATGAAGCTAACACCTATGATATTACTATAGTAGGTGGCAATCATTTTTTAAGAGCACCAAACTCATTGGAGTTTGATTTAAGAATAACAAATGATCGAAGTGGAATTCTTAAGATGCGTAAGATGGGGTATGTTAATGTAAAAGACGACTTCTATGTTAGAAAAATTAAAAGAAAGCCCTCTTTAATTTTCTATTACAATGATGAAAGACTTAATCTTTTAATATATTATCTCTTGGATGTTTTTAGAGGCTATTTTATGAAATAGTGTTAGACGTGCTGTTGGAGGTAACATTAATATAGTTTTATGTTAAGGAGAAGAATTGATGATACTGTAAATCTCTAGAAGTGGGAATAATGCAGACAGCATCCTCAACCGTGATACGTTTTATCTATGCGTAGTTAAAAACAGGATTATTTTTTGGTTAACAGACAGTAGTAACGTATTAAAACGTTAATACTCGCGCCAACGGATAAATAATTTAAAACAGGGGTAAATTGGATAGCAAGATGATATTAGACCGCGCAATAACAATGGATATCCAAAAAAGGTACGTCGATGCAGTAGCTTATTACGAGGAAATTATCAGCACCGGTTTCCAGCCCTCAATCGACCATTACATCAATTTATCATTCTTATATTGGAGTTTTGCCGCAGAACAAATAGAGTTTAACGTAACTAATAACATACCCGATGAAATGGCTAATACGGGTGGAGAGAGATATGCAATAATAATTGAAGAAGGCTTGCAGTTGTATGCTGATAGTTTGGAGTTGCGTTTTTGGCAGCAGTATTTTGCTTACAGACTCTTTGGTGTAGAATTTACATTTGCTGATTGCTTATTGTTATTCAATATGTTTCCCAATGACGAAACCTTCGTTCCATATTTTTTTCTGCAGTTATTTGATAAAGAGACGTACAGTAGTCAAATACAGCGTTTGATTGAAATTTGTAAGAATTGCCCTACAGCGAAAAATCTGTACATACTTTCATTCTTGCCTGTTAACTAAAATTTTGAATTAATTAACGCCCTTGTCCTTCAAAAAACAAATGACGCGTTGTCAAGTTAGCTGATTTGATATTTTACTATTTCAATAGTACACATCAAACCTAACATTGCGCCTGCTGCAAAAAAAGTTAAAATCAAGGCTCAGATGATACATCTATACCGGGTAGTTCATGGCATGACGGACGAAAGCTTTTGTATGTTTTTGAATCTACTATAGTTAAACTCACCCTGCCCACGCAACCCGTTCATATTTTTACTGCGAACAATAAAAAGCCCGATCAAAGCCGGGCTAAATAAGGTGATATTTAGTTGTAAACTTCTGCTGGTAAGTTAAATTAATTATGCAGTGGTTGTTTTTGAAAGCGCTGAGATAAATTTACGATAGGGACTAACAACACCGGTGCCGGTTTTTCTGATTTAATCGTTACCGGGGCGGCAAAAGTGGTAAGGCATGATAGGCAGCGATAGCGTCGTAAGGGTACAAAACTCAGTAAGTGTTTTACCAATACCGGGCGGCGCATACGATGAATATGGCCTGATTCGCATTTGGGGCAACATACCGTGGTGGAAGTGTTAAAGTTCATTTTGGGGTTGGAGGTTGTTGTTTTAAGATGTGCTCTTCTACGCTGATTGTCACATTCATGTTACTCACCTCGCGAAAATATCCGTTGATTATTCTTGTAGGCTATTAAATGGTGTAACGCTTATATATTTTTTAACCTGAATATCTCCAGCCTGAACCTTACAATATCAAAAATTCGCTCTGCCAGACGATTGAAAAGGATTTTAAGGCCTTAGCGCAACAGGTTATTTGCCCGCTATGACGTACTGGTGTATCAGCGTGAAAGAGAATTTCAACCCGACAAGACCTGTGTTGCCTTAGGATGGCAGGAATTATGTAGATTACAGAATATATGAGTGCCCTTTACAAAACCCGCAAACTGCTGCACCATATTTCGGTGCTGTAACGTTTTACGCCATCTTCATCAACTGAGGCATTGGTTTTAATTTTACCTTCCACGTAGACAAGCTGGCCTTGGGTTAGGCCGGGTGCATTTTTGTTGAGTTGCTGCTGGGCTATCCGTATGTGATGCTGCTCGGTGTGGTGGGTAGGAATATGGTTTTTCTGGATACTCTCCTGAGTAGCCAGGCTAAAATAATAAAAGCCCTGACCGTCGGTTTGCTGCTTAAAGGTAGGGTTCAGCACTACCTCGCCAAGTAAAAACACCTTATTGATGCCTGCATTGTTCAACATTGTATCTTTAAATAAAAATGGGTGAGGGGCAATATAAAATACAACAGCTGCCCCTTTTTTGGCGCAGCTGTTGCTCAAGGGTTAATTTACGGCGTTCTGGCTTTGGTGCGCGCTCAGGGTGGTAATACGGCTGATGAGGTTATCCAGCTCAAAGGGCTTGGCTATAAAATCATCGCAGCCATAATTGCCTAATGATAGTAGTACTTTAGAGTAGGCTGACATAATCACGACAGGCAGGTGGCTCGTTTCGGGAGATTTCTTGATTTGGGCGCATAATTCGCCCCCGTTAATGCCATTTAAAATGTAGTCGATTAAAACGATATCAGGGTTAAAACTGTCTATGCAACTAAAAATGTTATCCGTATCACTGTATGTTTTTACCTTAAATCCCTCATAACCTAAAACTTCTTCCATAACGTCCAGGATGGCCGGGTCGTTATCAACAATTAAAACGCGTTTCATAATGGTAAATCGGTTAAACTAACAATTAATCTGTAGTTAAATACTGGTATGGTTGGTATTAAGAGTATTATAACAGATTGCTTATTATTTAGTTTCTAATTAATTTAACTAAGCAAATATACAGCGCCATCACCGTATAAATACAGGTATAAACCCGTGATTTTAATTGTTATAAACACCTGTTTTGTACAGTTACGAACTACTTTGGAGCGCTTGACCAAACCGCAATTACGCTACGTATTTATGCTGTATGGCAAACCTGATGAGTGATGCCGTGTTGCGGGTGCCTGTTTTATCAATGAGATTTTGGCGATGGCCCTCTACCGTGCGCTTGCTGGTAAACAACTTTTCGGCAATCTCCAGGTTGGTGTAGCCATCGGCAATAAGGGTAAGCACCTCCAGTTCGCGCTTGGATAGTTCAATGGGTTGTTTATGCTCGTCGGGCGTGCTGGCCATGGGGGCAAACAGCATTTTGTCGAGCATCTTGAGCGATATCTCGGCGCTCAGGTAGCGCTCGTTGTATTTGCACACCTGCCTGATGGCAAACAGCAGTTCTTCGGAACTTACGGTTTTAAGAACATAAGCCTTGCAGCCGGCCTTAAACGCTTGGATGATGTAACGCTCATGGTCGAGCATGGATAGCACCAGTGTTTTTAACCCTGGGTAGCGCTCGTTAATAGCTTCAATGAGTTCCATGCCATTCATCACGGGCATGTTTACATCGGTGATGACTACATCGGGTAAATTATGACTTGATTTTTCGAGCAGTTGCAGCACCTGCTGACCATCGGTAGCTTCGGCCACAATGGTCATGTCGCGTTCCTGGTCCAGTAATGTTTTGATGCCATTGCGTACCACGTTGTGGTCATCAGCCAAAATAATCTTTATCATACCCCGCCCTTTGCGCTTAAATAATTGGTTAACTGCTTACTATTAAAACAGTGTATTGGGGGTTAACAGCCGCGGCGGTACAATGTTTAAGTTCAAACTTTTGTTTAACTGTTTAATCAAATACTCACACAAAACGGGCGATGCTGTCTCGTCGGGCTGGTGCATGCCCACGTACAAGCTTTGCAGGCCCTGCTCGTTCCAGCTTTTAATACGCTCTACCCAATGGTCAATACGGATGTAATCGGTAGGGTGCAGGGCGTTGCCCACAAAACGGAGAAAAACGTAGGGAGCAGGTACTTCCATATGCACCACATCGCGGCGGCCGGCAGTATCTGTAATTACGGCGCCCATCCCGAGGCGGTGCATCAGGCCAAAAGCCTCATCGCGGTAAGCGTGCTGGGCAAACCAGTCTTTATGCCGCAGCTCTACGCATACCTGTACATCGCGGGGCAGGCTCTCCAGGTAAGCCTTTAGTTCGGGGAAGTTTTTTGGCGCGAAGTTTTCGTTCAGCTGCAAAAACATAGGGCCCAGCTTATCTTCAAACGCCAGCATAGCTTCGTAAAAGGCCGTGGTAATTTCGTCGGCGCCTTTAAGGCGTTTAACGTGACTAATGAGCTGGTTAAACTTGGGGCAAAATTTAAAATCCGGGTTTAAGGCCGCTTTTTCTTTCCACTTTGTAATAGTAGCGGCATCATACATGCGGTAATGCGTGGTATTCAGTTCAATCATGTTAAACTGTTTGGCATACTCGTTCAAAAAGTCCGAATCCTTGGTTTTGGGCGGATACAAATTGCCTTTCCAAACCTTTTGTGCCCAGCTGGCGCAGCCTACGTGTACTTTTAAATGCTGCTTGGGGCTGGCTGCTTTTAAGGTTTCGTGCGTTAGGGCGCTGTCGGGCGGCAGGGTAAAATCTACCTGCGCTAACTGCGGGGTGGGTATTTTGCCAAACTCCATCCGCGGCTTAGTTGATGCTTTCTAAAAGTTTGATGTATAGCTCGATACCTTCTTTAATTTCCGACAAATGCACAAACTCATCAGCCGTATGCGACCGGGCCGAATCGCCGGGACCGAGTTTTAACGACGGGATATCGAGCAGGGCCTGGTCTGACGTGGTAGGGGAGCCGTAGGTGGCGCGCCCCATAGCCAGGCCGGCCTGTACAATAGGGTGGTTTTTGCTGATGGATGAGGGCTTTAACCGTACCGAGCGTGGCTTTACCTCGCAGTTTACATGTTGCCTCACTATCTCGAGCACTTCCTCGTTGCGATAGGCATCGGTTACCCTAACATCTACCGTAAACGTACAGGTAGCAGGCACTACGTTGTGCTGCGAACCGGCATTGATAATAGTAACCGACATTTTGATAGGCCCAAACTGCTCCGATTCTTTTTCGAACCGGTAACTGCGGAACCACTCAATATCGGCCAAAGCTTTATAAATGGCATTATCGCCTTCTTCGCGGGCAGCATGGCCCGATTTGCCTTGCGCCGTGCAATCCAGCACCATCAATCCGCGTTCGGCGGTGGCCAGTTGCATCAGGGTGGGCTCACCCACAATGGCAAAATCGAGCAATCCCAAATCGGGTATTACCAGTTCGAGTCCGTTAAAGCCCGAAATTTCTTCTTCGGCCGTGGCAGCCAGACAAAAATTATATTTTAAACCTTCGCGGTCGTAAAAATGCAAAAACGTGGCAATGAGCGATACTAGGCAGCCGCCCGCATCATTACTGCCCAGGCCAAACAGTTTATCGCCCTGTACAATGGGCTCAAACGGGTCGTTGGTGTAGCCCGAATTGGGTTTTACCGTATCGTGGTGCGAGTTGAGCAATATGGTTGGCTTGGCCGGGTCAAAGTGCCTGTTATAAGCCCATACGTTATTTAGTTTACGCTGGGCGGGGACATGGCGCTGTTGTAAAAAGTCCTGGATAATGTCGGCGGTGTGGTTTTCTTCCCGGCTGAAGGATGGTGTAGCTATCAGTTTTTTGAGCAGTTCTACGGCATCAAAATATAAAGTATCAGTATTTGCCATGGTATTAGCTTGGCCTGTTGGCCGGTGCTGTAATTACAAATGTATACGAATTTCGCAATCAACGGTAAAAAAGAGGTTACGCACCGGGTTTATTTTTGCCGATTTATAAATTGCAGCATGAAATTAAAACGCTTTGCCGGACTTGCCGTTTTGTGCGGTACAGGTTGGTTTACCAGCACACTTGCGCAGCCCGTTACCACCTATCAAAAAAAGGGCTATACCGTTACCTATACTACCAACGCACCCAACGCTGACACCGCGCTGCGTAACCGCCTGGTAGACACTTATTTTAAAGTGTACCCTCAAATTGCTAAAACCTATAATAAGCAAACCTCAAAAACGGTGGCTTTTGTAATAGATACTGCTTACCACGGCGTGGCTGCCACATCCGACGGCCGGGTGGTATTTAACCCGCAGTGGTTTAAGCAGCACCCCGAAGACATTGACGTAGTGACCCACGAGGTGATGCACATTGCACAGGATTACAAAAACAGCGTAGGCCCCGGCTGGCTCACCGAAGGTATTGCCGACTACGTACGCTACCAATTTGGCGTAAACAACGCCGCCGCCAAATGGGCCCTGCCCGAGTTTAAACCCACCCAGCATTACACTAACAGCTACCGCGTGGTCGCCCGCTTTTTATTATGGCTCGAACAAAAGCAAAGTAAAGGCATTGTTAGAAAGTTAGACAAGCAGCTGCGGGAGCATACTTACACGGCCGATACGTGGAAGCAAATTACCGGGAAAACGCTGGATGAGTTGTGGGAGGCATATGCAAGGCAAAGCTCAAGCCCCCCGGCCCCCTGAAGGGGGAGTTTTTGATTAATATATTGGGTTTTGCGCTGCTGAAAGCGTTTGGTTTGTTGTGCCTTTTTAATGACTGCGGGGGTATACCTTTTACTGTAAAACCTCGCCGATGACTTCAACCTCGGCCAGGGCAGCTTCGGTCGCTTTGGCAAAGCTGATTTTTATATATCTGCCTTGTGTGCCCGTTAGTTTGAGCATTGTTACACTTTCATTTTTGGGGTTGGTTATTGTATTAG
>CAXYKR010000219.1:0-27310 GCA_964277815.1 uncultured Mucilaginibacter sp.
GCAAGTGGGTAATTCCTGACGAAGAAAAAGTGCACGACTTTGTAATCTCTTTTACCGTTAACTTACTGCCACAGACTAAGGTAAGCACCGCGGTAGAAAAACAGGTTTATGACGCTTACCAGAAACGCCATCCCATTTTTGCAACCAATGAGGTACCGCTAGACATGGCTACGTTGCTGCCCGCTATAATCACTACTTACTAATGTAATATTTTTTTTACAAAAGCGATTTTTTTCAAAACCGTCGGTTGTTTTTATTCGTATGTTCTCTTATCAATAAAAAATATGATGGGGAAGGAAGTGATTATCAACAAAATTAAAACAGTTGCGGTTAATATTAGAAAGATCAGAGAATTTCGTAATTACACCCAAGAGTATTTAGCCGTTAAGCTTGACATATCGCAAAATGCATATAGCAAGATAGAATTAGGCTATACAAAAATTACCCTCGAACGCCTTTATCAGATAGCACAAATATTGGATGTTGATCTGATAGAACTGATTAAGGCCGACGGTACCAATGTGGAGAAGTTTATTAACTTACCCTCTGCAGTGAGTGCCTGAGCTTAATCTCCTTTCATGCTGCTATATTTGCCACCCGGTAATTATAGCAGCATGAACTCTGAAACCCTCATACAAAATACAGCCTCTTACGTAGAAAAAACCTTAAAAAATGCCGAAGGCGGCCATGACTGGTGGCACATTTTGCGGGTTTGGAACAATGCTAAACTGATAGTCCGCTCCGAGCCTGCTGATATGCTGGTGGTAGAGCTGGCGGCACTGTTGCATGATATCGCCGACAGTAAGTTTCATGACGGCAATGAAGATATTGGACCGCAAACTGCCGTAGCTTTTTTGCAGAGCCAATCGGTAGATGCCGATATCATTAAGCATGTCGAAAACATCATCCGGCATATGTCGTTTAAATCCAGTTTTGATGCCCCTGGTTTTCACTCGCCCGAACTGGCCGTGGTACAGGATGCTGACCGTTTAGATGCCATAGGCGCTATGGGTATTGCCCGTGCGTTTACCTACGGTGGCTTTAAAGGCCGCGAACTTTACAACCCGGACATTGAGCCAAACTTAAACATGAGCAAGGCCGAATACAAAACGCAGACCGCTCCTACTATTAATCACTTCTACGAAAAGCTGCTGCTGCTAAAAGACAAGATGAATACAAAAACGGCCAAGAAACTGGCCGAAGCGCGTCATCAATATATGCAAGATTATCTTGACCAGTTTTATGCCGAATGGAACGGTTTACAGTAACAGGATGCAATGATGAATGTAAAATCATCCCTACTATTTTGAATACTGTTTAAAGTCTGGCAGATATATTAAAATGAGGTTAGAATAAGATTAGGATTCTATAATACCTGTTTACCTTACTTTGAGCCTGCTATTTTTGCGGTATGTTACTTAATTTCAGAAAGCTATTACTGCTTTCGTGCCTCTTAATTTGCTATAACACACTTTTTGCTCAGGATACCATTAAGCCCCAAAGGTTTAATTTCCATTTCCAGCAAACCATCATTACCCAAGCCAAACCTTCCTTTTACGCCCCATACACGGGTGATAACAGCCTGTCGCCCAAAAGCGAAATAGCCACTTCGCTAACTACAACGATGTTTGCCGGGGCTCGTTTATGGAAAGGTGCTCAGGTATATTTTAACCCGGAAATGTCTGGTGGTACCGGGCTGAGTAAAACATTGGGCATTGCCGGCTTCCCCAACGGCGAAGCTTTTCGTATAGGTAGTACCGAACCTAAAATATACATTGCCCGGCTTTATCTTGCCCAAGCATTTACCTGGGGCAACGAGCGCGATACCGTTGCTGATGGCTTAAACAACCTGGCAGGCTTTAAAAGCAAGCGCTACTTTGCAGTTACGGTGGGTAAATTTGGCATGTCCGACTATTTTGATGCCAACACCTTCAGCCACGACCCGCGGTCTCAGTTCATGAACTGGTCGTTGATGAGTAATGGCGCATGGGACTATCCGGCGAATACCCGTGGTTACGTGATGGGTATTTTTACCGAGTTAGGCATGCCTACCTGGACACTGCGCTTTGCGGCTACCATGACTACCACTACGGCTAATGGCTCTGTTTGGGACGAGCGCATTCGTCATGGTAATACGCAAACGCTGGAGTATGAAAAACGATATGCCATTAATGACATGCCGGGTAAAATCCGCTTGTTGGGTTACCGCAACAACGGCAAATTTGGCAAATACCGTGAGGCATTGGCTATCAGCACACCGCCGGTTATTGACACCGCTTTGGCCTATGGCCGCCACAAATATGGCTTTGGCATCAACGGCGAACAGTTTGTCACCCGCGACTTTGGTGTGTTTGCCAAGGCAAGCTGGAACGACGGCCATACCGAAACCTGGGCTTTTACTGAAATTGATCGCTCTGTAAGCTTGGGCGGCGTTTTAAAAGGTAACTCATGGAAACGCCCCGACGACGAATTAGGCCTGGCATTTGTAGGCAACGGCATATCAAAAGACCATCGCGATTACCTGGCCGCAGGCGGCTACGGCTTTATCATTGGCGATGGCCGGTTAAATTACCGCCCGGAAATGGTTGCCGAATTGTATTACAAAATTAACGCTTACCAACATAAATTCTGGCTTACGCCCGATTATCAGTTTATTGCCAACCCAGCCTATAATCGCGACCGCGGTCCGGTAAATGTATTTTCGCTACGGGCACACATTGAGTTTTAAATGAAGCATGGATACGGTTATCATCAAATTTGATAACCGTATCCATGCTTTTCAGCTTACGCTCTTTTAGCTTCGGGGAAGTTTAAGAAAAACGTAGTTCCTTCGCCGCTTAGGGTTTCGTACCACACCTTACCGCCAGCATTTTCGATAGAGTTTTTTACAAACGCCAAACCCAAACCTGTACCCGAACTTTTGGTAGTAAAATTGGGCTCAAATATGCGTTCGCGTAGGTTTTCGGGGATGCCGTTACCGTTGTCTTTAATTTGCAACAGCACGCCGCTACGGCTGTATGTATACGTAATATCAATAATGCCAACGCGGCCTTCGGGCATGGCTTCTATGGCATTTTTAAGCAGGTTGTTAAAGCAGCGCAGCAGTTGGTCGCGGTCGGCCATAATAAAAAACTCCTGCTCGGGGGCTTCGTAAGTAATTTTCACATTATCCATATGCTTAAAAATTACTACGGCCTGTCCCAAAGTTTCAAACAAACTCAAACGCTGCATTTTGGTATCGGGCATTTTGGCAAAGGCCGAAAACTCAGAAGCAATAGATGACAAACTTTCAATCTGCTCCACAAACGATTTACTGAAGCGCTCAAATTTGGCATCAAACCTCGGATCTTTATCCTTCCACGATTTTTCGAGCAGCTGTAAACCGAGTTTTAACGGCGTTAAAGGATTTTTAATTTCGTGGGCTACCTGCTTGGCCATTTCGCGCCAGGCGCTTTCGCGTTCTGACTGGGCCAGGCGTTGCGCACTATCCTCGAGCGCCGAAATCATTTTATTGTACTCTTTCACCAATGCGCCAATTTCATCATCACGCTCCCACTTAATAGGCTCATTCTTTTTACCGTACATTGTTTTACTCAAGTTATGTTGTATAAAGCTTAAAGGCGCTGTTATTCTGCGGGCAATTAAAACGGCAAATACACCTATCGCCAAAAATATGAGCGCATAAATATTAATCATAGCATTCAGGAAAGCTCCAATCCTTTCCTTGTAGTCAGCCTCGTTAGCGAAGTAAGGCAATTGCAAATAACCAATCGTGGTATTGTTGCGGGTATTACGTATAGGCACGTAGGCAGTTTTATACTTCAGTGACCCGATACGCTCGTTGTTAATCAGTACCGACTTCTGCAATTTACTCAACAGTATAAACGCCCTGGCGTGCATACGCTTACCTAAAATACCGTAATCATAAATTTTAGGCTGGGTATATAGGACAGGCACACCGGCCGCATTAAATAAAATCAGGTCGGTCGAAAAGTCGTCGGCCAGGTTGTTAAAGGCGATTTGTGTTTTCTCATCAATATGATTGATATCTTGCGATAGAACGTTGTCAAACTTAGAGGCAATAGCAACCACCTTTGTGCTGATAGCCTCGTCTTGCTGCTCCTGGTACTGCGCCCTGATGGATAAGAAGGTTATTATCCCCACCAGTGTCAATGTAGCTATAACAGCAGTTATCATCGAAAGCTGAATACGGGTTTTATACAGCAGATGGTCAAAATGGAAGCCAAAATTCCAATGCACATTACGGGGCGTAATCTCAATAATACTGATATGCTTACGGAGCCAGTTAACCAGTAAGATAAGTCCGCTGAAGATGAGTAAAGAAACAAAGAAAAAGGTAAGCGATGCCAAAAAGGTAATCCAGCTGTTATCCGGTTTAGATACGATGATTACTTTTCGGGCACTCGGCTGGTAAATGAGGTGGCTGTACCTCACCAATTTATGAAAGCCCGGACTATCGTCATAATTCTCGGCAGTGGTTTTAAATACATTTTCTTTTAGCTTTCCTTTCAGCTCGATATTTACTACGTTATAGTCGTAGCTTCCGCTTTGGCTTACCAGTTTACCATCATCGTAAAAGGCATAAGAATATGCTTTAAAACGGCTATCCGAAGCCAGCGGACGGTCAATCAACAGTTCAGGGAAGGAAACATTGGCTTGTACCGGCTTTGATTTAAGCTCCACAATGATGGTTCCTAAATTTCGCTCGTCCTGGTAAACAGGCAGGATGGCAAAGTAGCTATGAATACCAAAGTTGTTGTTTTCGCGGTAAAAATAGTCAGACACTTTGTAGGCCGAACCCAGCACAACCATGTCTTTAAAATCATCTAACACATATGCAGTATCAGGCGGAATAGGTTTACCCAAACTATCGAACTCATGAATTTTACATTCATAGTCAGAAAGGTAGCCATCAAAATAAAATCGCTCAAACCTGTTTTTTAGATACCCGGTACGATTATCTCGCGATTTAAGGCATTGCTGCAAAACCGGGTCTTCAATAATTTGCTTTTCAACGGTTTTAAAAACATGGGTTACCCTTGGGTCATCGCCGTTGTCAAGCTCTTTAACCAGTTGTTTACGCACAACATGCTCTTTAACCGATTCGTAATGATTTAGTTCGGTTGCAGCAATGCACGAACAAAGCAGCAATACCGCAACATAAGAGATGATATCCAGTTCGCCGTCATCGTAACGTGCCGCATAAATCCTGATGAATATAAGTATACCCCACGAAATATATAACCACGTAAATGCAAAAAATGCACTGACAATAGTTGCCGCAATAATGCCGCCGGCAAATACGCCCAGTTTAATACGGTCATCAATATGCACATGCACGTTGATGATAAGAAGGGTTTCTATCAGCAGATAAAAAATCAGAAAGCTGAAGCATACCATGAGCAACCCAATCATGCTGTAAAGCGACAGGTTGAGCACGTTGTTTACATCAAAATTGATACGAGAGTGCAAGACCAGCAAACCAGCCATATGCGACAGCAGTGTTGATACTGCAATGAGCAGAAGCACACCGCCTATATATGCTGCCCAGCCTTTGCCGCCCTGTAATGCTCTTGTTGATATGCGGTAACGGTGATAGTAAATAAAGGCCATCAGCCAGCATAGGCCTAAGATATTCAGGCAAAAATCGCCCAATGTTGGGAGCAGAAAACCATAGGAAAAAAGGTCGCGGCTAAAAATATGCATGCGGCTGCCAAAGTCGGGCACCCTGAAGTAAAGGCCCGCAACCCTGATGGCAACGATAAAGGCAGCAAGCAGCAAAAAAGCAGCACTTACCTTTTTTTGATAAACCAGGTGGTTGCAATAACTGGTTACCAAAGCGCACAATGCCAGTATACCAGTAACCCATAGCACAAACTCAAGCTTGGCAAAATTGTAGTTTACCGCATCGGTTTTAGCCTTAACCGAAAACAGGTAATGCTTATTGATATCATGAATATGATAGACGTCTTTATCGCCAATCTCGGCAATATCAATATTATGGGCGTCGAGCAATTGCGGCTCAAACACATTGTTCAGGTATTGATTTTGAATACGGAAGTTATTCTTGATGAAGATGAACGCTACTGCCGTAAAATCACCTTCGGTTTTACGTATTACTTCAAAGTAACCGTTCTCTTCTTTATAAAAACTGCTACCCTGTTTGTATTTCTTGTAGCTGGACGGCATCACTTTGATACCCGACCAAAATTTCACCTTATCATTCCGGTAAGTAACCAGCCATATCCTGTCTTTAACGGTTAGCTGCTCCATTAAGCTTAAAGCCTTTTGATGCCGGTCGGGCAAAGCTTTAAGTTCCTCAAAATTCTTTCCGGTAAATAAATTTTCTACCTGCTTTTCCTTTTGATGAAGATTAGACTCGAGCGTTTGGGCGCTTTTTATAAAGCTATGATGCGGCGTGTAAGTATTACGAACAATAACTGCTGTTAGTAAAAAACTAACACTCAGCAAAGCGAGCAGGATACGTATCTTGGTAAAAACGGTCAACTTTAATAGCAGATGATGTAATCAAATATATCATAAAAAATAAAAGCCACTTTAGTTTGTGGCTTTTGAATTTTTTTAAGCGGTGAGGCTTAAACTGGAAGTAGCCGCGTTGCGGTCGACCTTTTTAACCAAGCCCTGCAAAACGTTACCAGGGCCCACCTCGGTAAACGATGTAGCGCCATCCTGCAGCATGTGGGTTACGGTTTGTGTCCAGCGTACGGCGCCGGTTAGCTGCGCAATTAAGTTGTGCTTAATAGAAGCAGCATCTTTATACGGTTTGGCATCTATATTTTGATAGATAGGGCAAACCGGCTCCTGGATGTCTGTATTAACAATGGCATGCTCCAGCTCTACCCGGGCAGCTTCCATCAACGGAGAGTGGAATGCACCGCCTACATTTAATACTAAGGCGCGTTTTGCACCGGCAGCCTTTAACTTTTCGCAGGCTTGCTCGACACCGGCAATGGTACCTGATATAACCAATTGACCCGGACAATTATAATTAGCCGGAACAACTACGTCACTTACCTGCTGGCAAATGTCCTCTACAGTAAAATCATCCAACCCTAAAACTGCAGCCATGGTTGACGGCTGTATTTCGCAGGCCTTTTGCATAGCGTTGGCACGGGCCGCCACCAATTTTAAACCACTTTCGAATGATAATGCACCGGCAGCAACCAAGGCCGAAAATTCGCCTAATGAGTGCCCGGCAACCATTTCGGGTTTAAAATCATCGCCGGCCATTTTTGCCAGAATTACCGAATGTAAGAATATCGCAGGCTGCGTTACTTTAGTTTGTTTCAAATCTTCGTCGGTACCGCTAAACATCATATCGGTAATGCGAAAACCTAAAATTTCGTTAGCCTGTTCAAAAAGCTGACGCGCTTCGTCATACTGCTCGTACAGGTCTTTACCCATACCTACAAACTGGGCACCCTGCCCCGGAAAAATATATGCTTTCAAAATAGATATTAGTTTATTGTGTTGATTAGTTAAGTAGTTACATAAAAGCTACAATACTAAAAGTCTTGACTCCTGAGCCTTTACTCTATCATCGAGGGCTTAACTTAGTCTACTCGTTATTAAATTTAAAAATTCGGTGCGGGTTTTTTCTTTAAAAAACTCACCGCTAAATGCGGATGTGGTAGTTACCGAGTTTTGTTTTTGTACGCCGCGCATGCTCATACACAAATGCCGGCACTCAATTACTACACCAACGCCCAAGGGCTGTAAAGTATCCTGTATACAATCCCTTATTTCGTTGGTTAAGCGCTCCTGCACCTGCAAGCGACGGGCAAATACGTCCACTACACGCGGTATCTTACTTAACCCAACCACATGCCCGTTAGGAATGTAAGCAACATGCGCCTTACCAAAAAACGGCAGCATATGGTGCTCGCACATCGAGTATACCTCAATATCCTTAACTACCACCATCTGGCTATATTCTTCCTTAAACATAGCCGATGTCAGAATTTCTTTGGCATCCAAGTCGTAGCCATGAGTGAGATATAACATGGCTTTGGCCATACGCTCAGGCGTTTTTAACAACCCCTCACGGTCGGGCTGCTCTCCTATTTGTTTCAAAACATTGTGGTAGCTGGCCGACAGGTTGGCAATCAGCTCCGGGTTATACCGGTCGATTTTCTGGTAACCGTCAATCCCTGCTTCACGGTTGGGCAGGTTGTCGTCGTCGTCAATCATCATATTTTAATTGCCAAAGTATTCGGCTGAGTTATTTTCAGTTTCAAACAGTTTTACCGAGTGCAAAAACACTCCTTCGTGGGCCTCGATAGGGGCTTTTAACTGGTTAAATATTTCGATGCAGAGAATTTCGGTAGAAGCCATTTTTCCCTGCATAAAATCAACATCCTTATTTAAGTTTTTGTGGTCGAGCTTTTCAATCACGTAATCGTTGATAATTACCTTCAGGTCTTTTAAGTCAATCAGGTAACCGGTGGCGTGGGTAACTTCGCCCTTTACGGTAACAAACAAATTATAATTGTGCCCGTGCCAGTTGGGGTTGGCACATTTACCAAAAACCTCCTGATTTTTTTCTGCGCTCCACTCCTCTCGGTACATCCGGTGTGCAGCATTAAAATGCTCTCTGCGCGTAATATGTATCATCATAACAATTGTTGGGTGCAAATATACAAAACAAAAACAGGCAAGTTGTTTTATCTTAGTCGGCATGAAGATATTGGTAGTTGCCGCCACCCTGCCCGAAATTGAACCGATGATTAATAGCTTCCACTTGCCTGTTATTCAACCTTCGGGTACATCAAAAAGCAGCACTGATGCGCCTCATCAATCATCGCCTTGTACCGCACTTGTTACCGGGGTAGGCATGGTAGCTACGGCATTTACCTTGGGCAAGCACCTGGCTAATCATACTTACGATTTGGCTATTAACCTGGGCATAGCCGGAAGCTTTGACCGCAGCATTGCTTTAGGCGATGTGGTTGAAATAATAAAAGATACCTTTACTGAGTTAGGTGCCGAAGATGACCAGCAGTTTATTACCCTGGATGATTTAGGATTCGGCAAAACAACGTATACTACCACTGCCCGGTTATCTGATTATAGCAAAAGCACTGTATTAAAACAGGCTACCGGTGCTACGGTGAATACCGTACATGGCGAAAAAAGCTCGATTGCCGCCTTACAAAGCCGCATTACGCCCCAGATAGAAAGCATGGAAGGTGCGGCATTTTTTTATGCTTGTGAGCAAGCGGGTGTGCCAGCCTTACAAATCAGGACAGTGTCAAATTACGTTGAAAAGCGCAACCGCGAAGCCTGGAAGATAGGTTTAGCCGTTAAAAATCTGAATACCTTTGCCATGAACCTGTTGCAGGAACTGGGCTGCGTTAAGTAGATACTATCTATGCAAGCAACCGGCAACGTAATATTACATCTATGAAATTAACTCTTGGCTTTTCGCCCTGCCCCAATGATACCTTTATTTTTGATGCTCTCATCCATCACAAGATAGATACCGAGGGCCTGGAGTTTGAAGTATTTTACGACGACGTAGAAACTTTAAACCACAAAGCCATGCGTGGCGAACTGGATATTACCAAACTAAGCTACCACGCTTTTGCCTATGTGGCCAACCAGTATGTGCTACTGGATGCCGGCAGCGCCTTAGGCTTTGGTGTTGGCCCTCTACTAATTTGCAAAGGTGACGAACATAAAGTTGAAGCCGACCTGAAATCTGAAAATCGTACAGTGCGCATTGGTATTCCGGGTAAATACACTACGGCCAACTTTTTATTGAGTCTGGCTTTTCCGAACGCTACCGAAAAACAGGAAATTGTTTTTTCGGACATTGAGCAAGCCTTGCTTGACGACCGCATTGAAGTGGGTCTTATCATACACGAAAACCGCTTTACTTACCAGGATAAAGGACTAAAGAAAATAATGGACTTGGGCGATTACTGGGAAAAACAGACCGGCTGCGCCATACCTCTGGGCGGTATTGTAGCCAACCGCAAATTGCCGGTTGATGTACAGCACAAAATTAACCGGGTGTTGCGCCGGTCGGTTGAGTTTGCCTTTGCCAACCCAAAATCAGGGTTGGAGTTTATACGTTCGCACGCACAGGAAATGAGTGAAGAAGTGATGTATAAACATATTGATTTATACGTAAACCAATATTCGGTTGATTTAGGCGCCGAAGGCAAAAAGGCCATTCAATTAATGTTTGACAAAGCCCACGAAAAAGAAATCATTCCGGACATCAAAGAAAACCTCTTTTTAACCGGACTGGCGATGTGACAAGCAGGCTTTCCATCAAATAAAAAGACCGCCTGGATGTACAATCCAAACGGTCTTTTTTATGACCTATTAGATATTAAAATCAGTTTTCGGCCTGAGGCAAATGCGGGTATAGTAATTGGTCGTACGGGTAACGTTCGGTATGTATAGCAATTACTTTATCGTACAGTAACTTTCTGAACTCATCTACATTCTCTTTTTTGAGGGCCGAAATAAATATGGCCGGGCTGTTGTTGCTGGCCATCCAGCTATGCTCAAAATCTTTAATGGTTAGCGGCTGCGCTGGATCATCAGGATGCGTTTGCGTAGGTTTATACGCATCAATTTTGTTGAATACAGTAATCACCGATTTATCAATAGCACCAATATCTTTCAACGTTTCGTTTACGGTGTTAATCTGGTCTTCAAAATTAGGATGCGACACGTCAACCACATGCACCAGGATATCAGCCTCGCGTACCTCATCTAAAGTAGATTTAAAACACTCTACCAGGTGGTGGGGCAGCTTGCGGATGAATCCTACTGTATCCGACAGCAGGAAAGGCAAGTTTTCAATTACCACCTTGCGCACGGTAGTATCCAGTGTGGCAAACAGCTTGTTTTCTGCAAATACCTCCGATTTGGATATCATATTCATGATGGTAGATTTACCTACGTTGGTATACCCTACCAAAGCCACACGCACCAATTGATGACGGTTTTTACGCTGGGTTTCGTTTTGCCGGTCAATCTGCTTAAGCCTGTCCTTGAGTAACGATATCTTATTCAAAATTAAACGACGGTCAGTCTCAATCTGCGACTCACCCGGACCACGCATACCAATACCACCTTTTTGGCGCTCCAAGTGGGTCCATAAACGGGTAAGGCGTGGCAATAAGTATTGTAACTGGGCCAGCTCCACCTGCGTTTTAGCTTGTGCTGTTTGGGCACGGCCTGCAAAGATGTCTAAGATTAAGTTGCTCCTATCAAGTATCTTTACTTTAAGTTCGTTTTCAATATTGCGAAGCTGAGAAGGTGATAACTCATCGTCAAACACCACCATATCAATCTCCTCGGCAATTACATAGGCTTTTATTTCTTCCAACTTACCCGAGCCAACAAAGGTGGCACGGTCGGGACGTTGCATACGCTGGGTAAATGTTTTAACGGTTTTACCGCCGGCAGTATCCACCAAAAACTCAAGTTCCTCTAAATATTCCCGCTCCTGTGCTTCGGTTTCATTAGGTGTAATGATACCAACCAACACAGCGGTTTCCTGCTTGATAGCAGTATCATAAAATTTTTGTTTCATTAACGTTTATATAACAATCAAGATGCCAGTTTAGCAAAACCGGCTAAGTTGCAGTTTGCAGGGCTTTAGGATGCCAAAATAGCAGAAAATCAGTTGGATAAAAGCCGCTGCCTGACGACGGTTAGCTGTACAGGTTTTTACTCTCGATAAACTTGAGTACCGCATCAGGCACAAAATACTGCACATTCTTTTTTTGGGCGATAGCTTGCCGAATAAAAGTAGCCGACAGCTCCATTAGCGGTGTCATGGTGATGGTAACCGACGGGTGTGAGGCCAGTTCGGCATTTTCATAACCCGGGCGTGGGTACACCAGTATTTTATGGTCGCGTAGAATCAGTTTGTAGTTTTTCCACTTAGGCAGGCTTATCAGGTTATCCGAGCCCATAATCAGCACAAATTCGTACTGAGGGTATTGCTCTTTTAGGTGGGTTAGTGTATCAATAGTATAAGATGGCTGCGGTAGTTTGATTTCCACATCGCTTACCTCTAATAGGTCGGCATTGTCGGTAGCCAAGCGAGCCATCTCCAGCCTGTCGTAAGTGTTAATGAGGCCGCCATACTTTTTAAATGGATTTTGCGGTGTAACCACCAGCCAAACCTTATCTAAATCGGTGTAATTAGCCATATAATTGGCTATTATTAAATGCCCGATATGTATGGGATTAAATGAACCGAAAAGCAAGCCTATTTTCATGAGCGTATGCAACTAACAGTTATTCAATAGTCTTTTATTCAGCCTGAGGCAAGTACAATCAACTATTTAAGAAATCGCCAACCATTTTCTCGGCCTCTGCGCAAGCTGTGGCTAAATCGTAATTTTTTAAAATCACGTCAAAACGAGGAGCGTAATTTAACTCCTTTTCGGCCTTTTCAAAACGTTCTTTTAACTTTTCTTCACTATCTGTCCCGCGACCTGTTAAACGCTCTTTAAGCACCTCTAATGATGGTGGCTGTACAAATATAGCCAAAGCCTGCTCCTGATATTTACGTTTCAGGTGAAGGCCGCCTTCTACGTCGATATCAAAAATAACAGTTTTGCCTTTTTTCCAGATACGTTCAATTTCCTGGCGCAGGGTGCCGTAAAAAGTACCGGTGTATACCTCCTCAAACTCCACAAATTGCTTTTTGGCAATACGGTGTAAAAACTCAGCCTGGCTAATAAAATAATAGTCTTTACCATCCTGCTCATCGCCGCGTGCTTCGCGGGTGGTGGCGGAAATAGAAAACTCCAGTTCAGGAAATTTAGAAAGCAAATGATGTACGATGGTGGTTTTACCGGCACCAGAGGGAGCAGAAAAAATTAGCAGTTTACCCATGTCAATTTATTGGTGAGTAGTTGATAAAGTGAGCGGTTGGCCGTTACCCGACTTGCAGACCTGTACGGCAACTCTTATACTTACAAATCAACTATTTACTTACAGTACGTTTAATAGTTGTTCTTTAATTTTTTCCAGTTCCTCTTTCATCCCTACCACCAGCTTTTGCATGGCAGCATCATTAGCTTTAGAGCCCAAAGTATTAATCTCGCGACCAATCTCCTGCGATATAAAACCTAACTTTTTACCGTTGGCATCAGCGCTTTTCAGGGTTTCTAAAAAGTACTCGCAATGGGTTTTCAACCTTACTTTTTCTTCAGTAACGTCCAGTTTATCAATGTAATAAATCAATTCCTGTTCAAAACGGTTGTGGTCAACATTGTCGCCGCCTACGGCATCCGCTAAAAACTGATTTAAGCGCTCGCGAATTAGCGGAATGCGTTTAGGCTCTTCAACCTCAACTAATTGCAGGTTGTGCATAATGGTGTTAATGCGTTGCGTTACCTCCTGCTGCAAAACACTGCCTTCATCGGCACGGAATTGCTGAAAATTAGCCAGCGCCTGTTGAAAGGTACGCTCTACAGATTTCCATTCTTCTTCGGTAATGGTATCTTCGGTATATTTAACCACCTCGGGCAGGCCCAATGCCAGTTGCATCAGGTTACCGGTAGGTTCGTTCAACTCGGCGCTTACGGCTTTGAGTTGTTCGTAATAATGCTTTAATAAGTTAGTATCAATACCGGCAGCTTTTACAGCGGCTCCGGTTTGCTCAACATTAATACTTAAGTTTACTTTTCCGCGTTCAATTTGCTTATTACACTCGGTGCGCAATTGAAATTCTTTTTCGGAAAAAGCTTTGGGGATTCGCAGCGAAAGTTCGAGAAATTTGCTGTTCAGAGATTTTATCTCAACGGTGTACTTGGTGCTACCTGCATCGTGCGTAGCAATGCCGTACCCTGTCATTGATTTTATCATGTGCAAAGATAGCGTTTTTTGGCAAATGATTGCGGCTTGAATAACAGCGCATTAACGCTTAACCTTTTTTAACAAATGGCACCACTCCTATTTACTAAGTTTGCATCCTGATGAAGCTGCTGATAAAGCCCGTTAAATTTGTTATGCTAATAGCCGCAATAGCGCTATTACCTGTTGCTGCCTCTTCGCAAATGCTGCAGCAAATCAACGGCATCACCTTTAACCAGAAAACGTTGGGCAGACTGGCTGTAGTTACCATCAGCAATTTAAAACACCCGAACGTGGCTACCAGTAGTAACCTGGGTATGTTTAGCATTAAAGCCGCACGGGGCGATACCCTATTATTTATCAAGCCCGGCTTTACCGAACTGAAACAGGTAGTAACAGCCTCGACCGATATGATAGCTTACTTACTACCGGCACTGCAGTTAGATGAAGTGGTAGTAAAAGCAAAATCTAAACAACAGGAACAGAAAGAAATTTTAGACGCTTACCGGAGCAAAGGCATTTACTATAATGGTAAACCGCCGGCTTTGTCATTCTTATCATCGCCCGTAACAGGCTTATACGAATTGTTTGGAAAAGCGCCCCGCCAGGCACGTCACTTTGCAGCACAAATGCAGCGCGAAAACCAGCAAACAGAAATTAATAAGCACTTTACTTTTGAACTCATAAAGCGGGTAACCCAACTGCCCGACGATGAGGTGCAACAGTTCAGGCTTACTTACAATCCACCTTATCCTGAAGTGTTGAAGTGGAATGAGTATGAAATGATTCAGTTTATTAATCGCTGCTTGGATGGATATAACCGGGCTAAAACGCTACCACGACTTACACCATTGACAAAAAGAGTCGTCGTCGGTCCAGCTCAAAGAGATAGCATTTAATTTTAGATACCCAAAGCTTCGCAGGCCTTTTCGGCGGCAAGCTTTTCGGCGTTCTTTTTACTAAACTCTTTAC
Source organism: uncultured Mucilaginibacter sp. (assembly GCA_964277815.1). Taxonomy (GTDB): domain Bacteria; phylum Bacteroidota; class Bacteroidia; order Sphingobacteriales; family Sphingobacteriaceae; genus Mucilaginibacter. Next base: position 14,848 of record CAXYKR010000219.1, read on the forward strand.
CTAAGCCCATAATATCACCGTCGATGTTTACCTGCACGGTAAACAGTTTATTGCTTTCGCCGTCCTGGTTTTGGGTAAGTTCAAATATCACATCCTTGCCGTGGCGCTGGCACCATTCAATCAGCTTGCTTTTAAAGTTGGTTTCGGTTTGCTCGAGCGTGTGGATGTCGATGTGGGATTTGATGATGCGGTTAATCAGGAAACTTTTGGTAAAATCGTATCCCTTGTCCAGGTATACGGCACCTACCAAAGCCTCAAAGGCATCACCGTAGAGCGAGCTTTGTCGGGTAGAATTCACCATCCGGTTATCATACTGAATTAACTGGTCGAAGCCCAATTTGCGGGCAAGCGCGTTGAGGTTGTTACGGCTTACAATTTTTGACCGAAGCTCAGTTAAAAAACCCTCATCCTGATAAGGGTACATTTTAAAAAGCACTTCGGCAACCACACTGCCTAAAACAGCATCGCCCAAAAATTCTAACCGCTCGTTACTGTTTTTTACACCCTTTTTTACAGGCTGCGCTACAGATTTATGCCTGAATGCCAATCGGTATAAAGACAAATTGCCCGGCACGAAGCCGAGCAAATTCTTTAATGTTTTTACGTATTTACGATGCGGGGATAAATAAAGCTTGTATAACCGGCTAACTGGCATTCAAAAGCTGTATTACTCTTCGTACTTTTTAAATATCACCGATGCATTATGGCCACCAAAGCCAAAGCCGTTGCTTTGTGCTGCCCTAACCGTGCGTTTTTGCGCCTGGTTAAACGTAAAATTAATACGCGGGTCAAAAGCCGGGTCGTCGGTAAAGTGGTTAATGGTAGGCGGTACGATATCGTTTTTAACAGCCAATATAGCTGCAATAGCTTCAACTGCACCGGCAGCACCTAATAAGTGCCCCGTCATTGATTTGGTTGAGCTGATATTAACGCGGTACACATCATCGCCGTAAGCTTGCTGTATAGCCTTCACTTCCTGCGGGTCACCAATCGGTGTAGACGTACCGTGTACGTTTACATAATCAATGTCGGCAGGGGTCATTTTAGCATCCTCAAGAGCTGCTTTCATTACCAGGGCTGCGCCCAGGCCTTCGGGGTGCGGAGCCGTCATGTGGTAAGCATCGGCACTCATGCCGCCGCCCATCATTTCGGCATATATTTTTGCACCACGTGCTTTGGCATGCTCCAACTCTTCCAGTATAATGGTACCAGCACCTTCACCTGCCACAAAACCGTCGCGGTCCAAATCAAACGGACGTGAGGCCGTTGCCGGGTCCTCGTTGCGGGTAGATAAAGCATGCATGGCGTTAAAACCACCAATACCGGCTTCGTTAATAATAGCTTCAGAGCCACCACTGATAAACATATTAGCTTTACCCAAACGGATATAGTTAAAGGCATCTATCAGCGAATTGTTGGATGATGCACAAGCCGAAACCGTAGTAAAGTTAGGGCCGCGCAATCCATACTTAATTGAGATATGCCCGGGAGCAATATCTGCAATCATTTTAGGTATAAAGAAAGGATTAAAGCGCGGCGTGCCATCCCCTTTGGCAAAGTTCACCACTTCGTCTAAAAAGGTTTTAAGGCCGCCAATACCAGAGCCCCAAATAACACCGATACGATTAACGTCCAGCTTTTCAAAGTCCAGCCCGGCATCTTTAACCGCTTCTTCTGTCGAATACAGAGCGTATTGTACAAAAGGGTCAAGTTTGCGGGCATCTTTACGGCCCAAAAAAGCATCGGCATCAAAGTTTTTAACCTCGCACGCAAACTTGGTTTTAAAGTGCGTGGTATCAAAACTCTTAATTAAGGCAGCCCCACTCACTCCGTTAATTAACCCGTCCCAGTATTCCTGAACCGAGTTACCTATCGGAGTAAGTGCACCAAGCCCGGTAACTACTACTCGTTTAAACTCCATCTAATATTGTTGTGGGAGCTTAGATTATTTAACGTTTTTTTCCAGGTAAGCGATAGCTTGACCAACAGTACCAATAGTTTCAGCCTGATCGTCAGGGATAGCTACGTTAAATTCTTTCTCAAACTCCATGATCAGTTCCACGGTGTCTAATGAGTCAGCTCCCAAATCATTGGTAAAGCTTGCTTCAGGTGTAACTTCACTTTCGTCAACACCTAATTTTTCCACGATAATTGCTTTTACTCTTGAAGCGATATCAGACATAATAATCTATGTTAAAATGATTAAATAAAAATTCTGTGCAAAGAAAAATAAATTTAGTTAAATATCAAATCTAAAATCTCATGCTTTCATACAACAAAATTTTATACCAACAGTTTCAGTTTGTAGTTTTGTACCGCAAATATATTTGTAGCTGATTTTGAGCAAGAAGGTTTTAAAGTTTGAGATAGATCTCGACTTCGTTTTAATCGCGATCAACACTCCTTTAAAGGATTACCGTGTTTGCCATTTTATTAATAAACATCTTAACTTCAGCTTCAAAAAGATACCCGATTTGGCAGTTGATATTTATCAGGGTACTACCGAGCCCGCTTTTTTTTCTATTTACCACCACCAGTGGGAATCTACCGAAACCGACTTTTACTTTATTGCCAACAAGGGCTCTGACGGCCTGCTGATACCTGAAATGCGGGAGGTAGATTATTTTTTTATGATTAAAAATTTTATAGACGATACCGACCTGAATAGTGTCATTAGTACGCTTAACCGCATACCCGAAATTATTGCCGCCGTAAAGATTGAACCAAAAAAGATAAAATCACGGGAAAATCTCTTATTTTAGCGCCAAATTTTAAAAGTGTAAAGAATACACTCTGAATACGTTAATTAATATAGACCATATAAATCCAAGATATGAAATTGTCTTTTAACCGTACTAAAATTGTAGCTACCATGGGCCCTGCGTCTGCTAAAAAAGATGTATTGCTGGCTATGGTAAAGGCAGGTGTAAATGTTTGCCGACTCAACTTTTCGCATGGCAGAGCCGAAGACCATCAGAAAACTATTGATCTGATTCGCGAAATTAACGAGCAGTACAAAACCAACATCGCCATGCTGGCCGACTTACAAGGTCCTAAAATCCGCATCGGCCTGGTAAAAGATGGCGGTATACACCTGGTGAACGGTAAACACATCAACATGACCACGCGCGAGTGTATTGGTGATGAGAACCAGATTTACATTACTTACGAAACCTTTCCGCAAGACGTACAAGCCAACGAAATCATTTTATTGGATGACGGTAAACTGCAGTTGAAAGTTATTGAGACCAACCGCAAAGACAACGTTTTATGTGAAGTAATTCATGGTGGTATCTTAACTTCTCGTAAAGGTGTTAACTTACCTAATACTAAAGTATCTATCCCGAGCTTAACCGAAGAGGATTTGGTTAACCTGCAGTTTGCTTTACAGAACGATGTAGAGTGGATTGGTTTATCATTTGTGCGCACCGGCGAAGACATTGTAGAATTAAAACGTATTATTAGCCGCAGTGGAAAAGCCTCACGCGTAATTGCAAAAATTGAGAAGCCAGAAGCTATCGAAAACATTGACGCTATTATTGCCGCTACCGACGGTGTAATGGTAGCCCGTGGCGACCTGGGCGTGGAGATGCCTTTAGAGGAAGTGCCTTTACTGCAAAAAATGATTGCCCGCAAATGCCGTGCAGCATCAAAACCGGTAATTGTAGCTACTCAGATGCTCGAAACCATGATTACTACGCCACGCCCAACCCGTGCTGAAGTAAACGACGTTGCCAACTCGGTACTGGACGGCGCTGACGCGGTGATGTTGAGCGGCGAAACCTCGGTAGGTGAGTTCCCGGTTATCGTTATCGAGACGATGGCTAAAATTGTGCGTAATGTAGAAGAGCAAGGCTATCCGTTTAACTCGCCTAAGCACTCTGAAATTGACGCTAAAAGCGCAAACTTCCTGAGCAATGCGGTTTGTGAATCAGCAGTACACCTGTCGCAGCAAACCAATGCGGTGGGTATTGTATCGATGACAGTTTCTGGTTATACTGCCTTCGAAATTTCGAGCCATCGCCCTAAAGCAAACACTTACATCTTTACATCAAACAAGCAATTATTGAATGCATTGAGCCTGGTTTGGGGTGTAAGAACTTATTATTACGATGAGTTAGAAAGCACTGATAAAACCATCAGCGATGTAAACAACATCCTGAAAAGCGAAAACCTGGTTGAGGCAGGTGATGTGGTAATTAACACCGCAGCAGTGCCTATTTCTGCCCAAGGCAAAACCAACATGTTAAAAGTAACTGTAGTAGAATAATTACTGCCGTAAAATTATAAGAGACTACATGAGCCGTAAGCCCAAAAGCTTACGGCTTATTTTTTAGTAGTAATAGCAATAACCCCATTCTTAGCCTTGTCACCATATAAACGGGTAGCGTTCTCGTCTTTATAAACGTCAATCCGGTTAATCTGGTCGGGCTTTATGCTGTTGAGCAGCATCCCTTCAGGAGCTTCTTTGCCATCAATAACAATCATGGGCTGAGGCCCATTGGTATCTGTGCTTTTACGGCTTAATACCAGCAATTTAACAGGCTGTTTATTGCTGTTGCTGTCTGTAGCACCGGCCCCGTTAAAATTAAAGTGCCGTATAAAACTCACACTTTTCACTTTAGCACTTTTAATTTCTTCACTCTTCGATGCGAGGTCCGCATCCTCAGCTAAAGTAAATACAACAGGTACGGTGTACTGCACCCTTACCTTGCGGCCGTTTTGCTCACCGGGTATCCATTTGGGTGATGCATTAATTACCCTTACTGCTTCATCACCCAGGCCCATTCCGGGGTCTTTGATGGCATGTACGTCAGTCAATGAACCATCGGCCTCAACAATAAAGGTTATAATAGCTCGGCCTTGCCTACCCTCATTCTGTGCCTCTTTTGGATAACGCAAAGCTTTGCCTAAATACTTCCCGAAGCTTTCCATTCCTCCTTGAAAAGACGGCAGTTTTTCAACTGAAGTAAATACCTCGTTGTGAGCAACAGCGTCAGTACTGGTAGCCGGGCTTAAATCAGCATCCTTCAACTCAACCTGTTGAGGCTGTACCTTAACTGTTGTGTTGGGTTTAGGCGCAGACACCTCCGTTTTTTGTGCCGGAATTGTGGTGATGCTTGTCTTATTATTTGAGCCCGATATTGGCTTAAAAGGTGCCGTTGCAGTCACATCAAACATGGTTTCGGCTTGGTTGTGTAAAGTCTCCACCACATCGCTGTTATTGATGGTAGCCGACGACAGCGCAAGCATCAACGCAAATAAAGGGGCTGAAAAGCCATATTTAATCAAGGCACTGTAATGTGACTTGTTTTTTTGCAGCATCACAATACGCTGCTTTAAAATGCTGCTATTAAAAAAGGGGTTAAGCAAGTGATGCACCGGTGCATTAAAAGTCTGGTTAAATAACAGCATCGCGTAGTCGGCTTTGCTGGTACCCGTTTTGATGGCATTTTGGTCGGCAATAAACTCGTGAATGTTTTTAACAGAACGCCGGTACAGGTAAACCACCGGGTTAAACCAGTTAATAATCATCATCATTTCCATCAGCATCACATCGGCCGAGTGCCACTGCCGGGCATGCACTTCCTCGTGCGCCATAATCACGTCACGATTTTCCAGTTGCTCATCTACCTCGATGTTCTTAAAAAACGACCAGGCTACAGCTGCCTTTTTATTTTTTAATAACCGCCGGAGGATTACAAATTGCCAGAGCAGTTTAACCGACAATACCACAATACCCGCGGCATAAATAAAACCTATAATTTCGCCAATGGTGACACGGTTGGGCTGTATGGCTTGTATGCCATAAACCAAATCCGGACTGGCGCTGTATAACGTTTGATGTACTTTTTGGGTAATAAACCACTGCTTCACCCAATCCGACTGTATAGCCGGGATGAGGAAAGAAATGATTGCCGAACCCAGCAAGTACACGCGATTAAGCTGAAAAAACGTTTCGCGCTGTAACAGCAAGGCATAAAACCCGAAAAATAAAATCAGGTATAAGTTAGACAGCAGTAGGTAATGCCACCAGGTCATAAGGGTATAGGTTTATTTGTCCTTAAACTTTTCAATCAGTTTCATAATCTCATCAGCTTCTTTCACATTGATTTTTTCCTTCTGTACAAAAAAGGAAAACATGCGCTTTACCGAATTATCAAAATAACCGGTCAGCAGTTTATCTGATGCAAAGTTCTGGTACTCTTCTTTGCTGATGACGGGATGATACTCATGGCTTTTGCCATAAGCCGTATGCCCTACAAAGCCCTTGGTTTCTAATATACGTATAATAGTTGATACAGTATTGTAAGCCGGCTTAGGCTCGGGCAATTGTTCAATTACATCCTTAACGTATCCTTTTTTGATTTGCCAAAGCACATGCATCAACTGTTCTTCCGCACGGGTTAGCTCTTTAATTTCCATAGTATGCTGTTCATTAATAGTTAAATAAAGCTACAACTAATTATTTAGGCATCAAACTTTTTTTCGCGCCGCCGAACATTTAAGCAATATTGGCAGTTCTAAAAGGGACTCTATTTTATTTCAACCGCAAATGCATATCACTTTTCATGGCGCTGCACGCAATGTTACCGGCAGCAAACATATTGTACAATTAAACGACGGCACTACCATTTTACTGGATTGTGGCATGTTTCAGGGCCTGGGTCCGAAGACAGAAAACATGAATGAACACTTTGGCTTTAACCCGCGCAAGGTAGACTACATGATTTTATCGCACGCGCATATTGACCACTGCGGCCTGATTCCGAAACTGGTAGCCGAGGGCTTTGAGGGCACCGTTTATTGCACCGCCCCAACTATGGACCTTGCACGTATTTTAATGATGGACTCGGCCAAAATACAGGAGCAGGATAACGAGTACGAAAATAAGAAGCGCAAAAAGCGGAACGAAGAACCTTTAACGGCCCTTTACAACGAACAACAGGCCATGGAGGCATTGCGCCTGTTTAAAGTGGTAGACTATAACAAAGAAGTGGAAATTAGGCCAGACATTAAGTTTATGCTGACCGATGCCGGCCATGTGATTGGCAGCGCCGCCATCCACCTCAGTTTATTTGAAAACGATAAAGAAACCCGCATTACCTTTAGCGGTGATGTAGGCCGTTACGGTGATTTACTGCTACGAAGCCCGCAAACTTTTCCGCAGGCTGATTATATTTTGCTCGAATCGACCTACGGCGACTCCCTGCACAAAGAAATTGGTCCTATTGAGGACGAACTGCGGGATACCATCCATCAAACCTGCGTGGTACAAGGTGGCAAGGTAATTATCCCGGCTTTTAGCGTAGGGCGCACCCAGGAATTGCTGTATGCACTTAACGCCCTTGAGTTGCGCGGCGAACTGCCTGACGTGAATTACTATATAGACAGTCCGCTATCAGACCAGGCTACCCAGGTAGTAAAAGACCACCCGGAAGAATATAACAAAGAAGTAAACGAAGTATTGAAGGTGGATGCAGACCCGTTTGGCTTTAAAAACCTGCGCTTTATCCAGTCTACCGAAGAATCAATGGCTTTAAACACCGATAACAGGCCAAGTGTCATCATCTCCTCATCGGGCATGGCCGAGGCGGGCAGGGTACGGCACCATATCCGCAATAACATCAGCAACGATAAAAATACTATACTGATTGTGGGCTATTGCGAACCCAGCACACTGGGTGGGCAGTTAATGCAGGGCAACCACGAGGTTTATATTTTTGGCGAAAAGTACGAAGTAAAGGCCAGTGTGCGTGTAATTAAGAGCATGAGTGCCCACGGCGACTATGAAGACCTGCTGCACTTTTTAGCCTGCCAGGACCCTGAAAAAGTAAAACAGCTTTTTTTAATACACGGCGAATATGAAATCCAACAAAAGTTTGCCGAACATATCAAAGAAAAAGGCTTCAAGAATATCGAAATACCTTACCAGCACCAGCGGTTTGATTTGGATTAGTCTCCCCATAACGCAAAAGCCGGATGCACTCAACACATCCGGCTTTTGTATTTCATATATACGCTCAATCAATTTATCAGTTTTCCACTTAAATCTACAGTGCGGGCAAACGGGTTGAGGTACTTATTGGTGAGCACCGCAAATTCGCGCCGCGTTAACGGGTGGTTGACATCAAACGGTTGTTTGAATTTATAGGTTGCCTGCCAGTCTTTTTCGATTTTAGCCTGTAGTGGCTTTGGTTCGCTCAGGGTAATCTCGCTGATAAACGATAGTAGATTTCCTACGGTAAACTGTTCGCCGGGTTTTGCTTTATTAAACCATAGAAAGGCCCGGGTATAGATTTCTTTGATTACCGGTTCTACTTCGGCAGTACTCACCGTGGTATCAGGCTTAAACAGTATGGCGGCTGTTTTGCCATTCACTTGCGGTACACTGTGCAGCATACCGGTTGCGCTTACCTGCTGTATAGCCCTAAAATTAGGGTCGGCCAGCGGCACGTCCGAAAATGGCATCAGGTAACCTTTAAAGTCCAGCAACTCTCCCTGTATAGCGCGTACATTTAGTTTTTGGGTAGTGGTTTTAAAAAACGCGCAATATGCAGCCACCGTACCGGCCCCCTGCCCTAACACCATTTGTACCGACGGATAAAAAGTACTTGCATTAACCAGGTGTGTAGTTGATAAAGCTTTTTCGGTCACCAGCAGGTTGGGCAGGTCTTTGATAATTACCGTACCCAACGGAATGCTATAGGCCGGAAACGGTGGATAAGGTGTTTGCGGACCGCGCTTATCTACATAATGTTGCCCCGGCGAAGCGTCGCCCACGGCAATAGAGGTACGGTATAATTTTGAGCTACGATTATAAGGGTTTAAAATATCATCCAGCACCATCCTAATCTGCCCTTTAGCCCTGCGGTATTCGCGCATGTATGGGATGGGTGGCAAACCATCCGGCGTGCCGAACTCGTCTGTCGGGGCAAAGTTTTTCAGGTTACCTGCGGTTTGCAGATAATAAATCAATCCTAAAACCCTCAATCGGATTTCTTTATAATACTGTTCGCGGTTTTCGGGCGATAAGAGTTCGGGCGTGGCTTTGTATGAGTTGGCACATTCGCTCCATTTAATCATAAACTTATTGTTGGGCAATCGTCCGCTCAACACCATCTTTGATAGGTCTTTACCTTTCAGGCAGTCGTATTGCGCCGGGTCGTAGCCGGCGGGTTTAGCTATGGTATGGTCAGCTCCGGTGCCGTAATCTTTCAAAACTGCACACCAAGTAATATCCTGTATTACAGGTATCGGTTCTTCGGGTGCCAGTTGCTCGCCGGTATCTTTGCGGCTATCAAAACCCGTGCTGAACTGCGCACCGGCCTTTGCGGCTACATCGCCGGTGCCGGTAGCATCAATTAATACCTGCGCTTTAATAGTATTGGTTTTGCCCTGCTCTGTAATGGTTACCTCCCAGCCGGTACCGTTTTTTTTCACGGTTGTCCAGGGCGTATTCATCTTTAAGGTCAGATTTTTCACCGTGTCGGTCATCTTCCTTAAAATGGCTGCGCCGGTATAAGGCTCAAAGCGCAATACGGCATTTACGGTGGTATCAAAGCCCGGCGTCTTTTTATAAAAATCGCGTATATGTTTCCTGAACTCGCCCCAGATACCCGAGGGCAGGTTGCGGTTACCTTCTACCACGCACATGCCACCTGCGGTCATTTCGCCGCCCAGCCAACTGCCGGGCTCTACCAAAATGGTTTTTACTTTACTTCGGGCACATTGCAACGCGGCAGCCGTACCGCTGGCACTGCCGCCAATTACCAGCACATCGGTTTTGATAGTTTCGGCATAAGTATAAGACAAGCCTAAACACAAAAGGCCGGTAAGTAACTTTTTCAACATAGAACGGTAAATCAGGTTCGATGTGCTAAATTAGGGCAAACCTTTAGTATTGAATGAAATATTCTGTAACAAAATATTTTACGTTGGCGACCGTAGGCGCTGTCGGTTTTTTGTCGGGCGCATTTGCGATTAAACACTGGGAGCAGGTACCCATCACCACCAGCATAGTGCAAGAGGCCGAAAAAATTATCGGGCAGCAGTTTACACCGGCGCAAGCCGACTCGATGCTAAACCTGCTTAATAGTTTCAGCAGTTCGTACGAGAGCCTGCACAAGTTAAACATGCCCAACAGCGTTGTACCAGCGCTCAACTTTAACCCGGTACCCATAGGCTTTGTAAACCCTGATAAACAAGACGGGTTTAAAATGAGCAAAACTACCGGCACTAAATTACCTGCCGATAAAAACGAGTTGGCATTTTATACCATCAGGCAACTGGCCGATTTGATAAAGACCAAGCAAATTACCAGCGTAGAACTTACCCGGTTTTTTATCGAACGCTTAAAGAAATACAACCCGCAACTTTTGTTTGCCGTAACTATTACCGAAGACCGGGCCTTAAAAAAAGCAGCCGAAGCGGATGCCGAAATTAAAGCTGGTCATTACCGCGGCGTACTACATGGTATTCCGTTTGGTGTAAAAGACCTGCTGGCACAAAAAGACTATAAAACCACTTTTGGCTCGGTAGCTTATCAAAACCAGCAGCTTAACGTTGATGCTACGGTAGTAAGTAAACTGGAAGCTGCCGGAGGCATTTTGATTGCCAAAACCACTTTAGGCGAACTGGCCATGGGCGATATTTGGTTTGGCGGTAAAACCCGGAACCCTTGGGACATTAAGCGCGGTTCGAGCGGCTCATCGGCAGGTTCGGCATCTGCAGTAAGTGCCGGGTGTTTGCCTTATGCTATCGGGTCAGAAACGCTGGGTTCCATCGTATCGCCATCAACCGAATGCGGCGATACCGGCCTGCGCCCCTCTTTTGGGCGGGTAAGTAAATACGGCGCAATGGCCTTAAGCTGGAGTATGGATAAATTAGGCCCCATTACCCGCAGTGTTGAAGATGCCGCTATTGTATTTAACACCATACAAGGCACCGATGGTAAAGACCTGAGCACCATTGCTGCTCCTTTTAATTACGATGGTACTGTTAAAAGCCTGAAAGGATACAAAATTGGTTACGTTAAAAACGACTTTGAACGTCGCTCGCAAAACCACGCCACCGACTCAGCCACCCTTGCCAAACTAAAAGAACTGGGCGCAGAGCTGGTACCTATAGAATATCCTAAGATGCCAGTGGGTGCTATGACTTTTGTACTAGATGCCGAAGCCGGGGCCGCATTTCAGGAATTGGTGTTATCGCACCGGGACGACCAGTTGGTGCAGCAAAATAAAAATGCCTGGCCCAATATTTTCCGCGCTTCGCAATTTATCTCAGCCGCCGAATACATCCAGGCTAACCGTGCCCGTACTTTATTAATCCAGGACTGGTACGAAAAACTAAAAGGACTTGATTTATATATCACGCCATCCTTTAGTTTAAATTTATCGATGACCAACTTAACGGGCAACCCATGTGTGGTACTGCCAAACGGCTTTAACGCCAGTGGCCGCCCCATGAGTATTACGTTTATGGGCCAGCTGTTTGGCGAAGGCAAGCTATTGCAGGCAGCTAAAATTTACCAGGATGCTACCGATTTTCATAAAAAGCACCCATCTTTAAATTTTAAAAGTTAAACAACCCAATGTCTACAGCTACATCAAACGACGAACAATTACGCTACCCAACCGGAAGGTTTAAAGCACCCGAAACTTATACGCCCGAATATATTGCACAATGTATTGAGACTATCAAAACCTTACCTGCACGCTTACGCGCTACGGTTATTCAATTAAATGGTGCGCAGCTTAATACCACTTACCGTCCCGGAGGCTGGACCTTACAGCAGGTAGTACACCATTTAGCCGACAGCCACATGAATGCACTTACGCGTATTAAGCTGGCACTTACCGAGGACAATCCAACCATCAAAGGGTATGACGAAGCTGCATGGGCTACACAAGCCGATGTTAAACTACCTTTAGAATCATCATTAAAAATGCTGGAAGGTATACACCAGCACATGGTGGCCTTGTTCGAGAGTTTTACTGAAGAGCAATGGCAACGCACCTTTTTTCATCCCGAAAGAAGTGTGACCTACACCCTGCATCTATCGGCAGCGATGTATGCTTGGCATAGCAACCATCATTTGGCACACATTACCGAAACTATGAAACAGTGGTTTAATTAAGAGCCAACATACTGCATACCTAATTAAACAACAAGAGCAGACCTCCCGGCCTGCTCTTGTTGTTTGTATAAAAATTGGAGTAATATTATCCTTTTTTCACCTCTTTAGCCCAGGCATCTTTCAGGGTAACCGTACGGTTAAATACCCGCTTATCGTCGGTTGATAACTTATCTAAAGTAAAATAACCCTTACGGATAAACTGATAGCCTTTACCCGGAATGGCTGTCGCCAAATCAGGCTCTACAAAAGCAGAAATAACCTGCAAGCTATTCGGATTTAAATCATCTTTAAAATCACCTTCTTCGGCAGCAGGGTTTTCAG
>CAXYKR010000220.1:0-10901 GCA_964277815.1 uncultured Mucilaginibacter sp.
GCTATCTTTAATTTAACCGAAATTTTGGTTATTAACAGACAGGCATTGAGGTTTAAAAAACAATTATAATTTGCTGAAATACTGAAAGGTTCACTTAATTTTATGATATTGAATTTAGTTTTTAGTAACAATAAATTCAATTCGAAACAATCAGAATGAGCCACAGGTTTATTCACCAATTATAAGAACATAAACCTTTATATTTTGCCGGCCTATGTTAGCTAACAGCGTAAACTCATCAGGACATGGAAACAACAATACTTCATTCCATCCTTTTTTCGAGTACAGCGCTGACGCAATGTTGATTATTGCCCCCAACGGCAACATCCTGGATGCCAATGCATCAGCCAGCCACCTTTTTAAAATGCCGGCCGAACAGCTGCGTACCTTTGATTACCAAACTATTACCACTAACCAAAGCATCAGTTTAGCGCAGCTTACTAAACAAGTTACCGACTGCGGCAAGGTGCATACAACGCTATATCTTAAGCGTAATGATAAGGATATTTTTCAAAGTGCCGTAAATGCTTTTTTTTTGAACGGTGCAAATACTGCTGAGCCCTCGATAGGTTTAATATTTACGGCTACATCAGATATGATGCTGAATGATAGCGCTAATGCAGAAGCCTTTAAGCAGATGGTTCAACTGGCTAAAGAGGGCATTTGGGTTTATAATGAAAAGCATGTTACCACCTTTGCCAGCGAGGCCTTGTGCCAGATGCTGGGTTATGAACGGCACGATATAATTGGCCGCGACATATTTTGCTTTATTGACGAAAGCCGCAGGCAGCAGGCCCGCGAAAACCTGGAACGTCGTAAAAACGGCGTTACCGAAAAATTTGACTTTGCACTGCAAACTAAAAGCGGCGGCCTGGTTTGGACAATCGTCAACACTACTCCTGTTTTTAAAAACGGAACTTATAATGGAGCGATAGCGGTGATTACCGATGTTACTGAACGCAAAAAAGCGGAAGATGAAATGTGCAGCCGCGAGGACCGCTTTAGGGCCATGGTAGAGAACAGCTATGACGTTATTTTGCTGTTAAACCAAAATATGCAAACTATTTATCGTAGTCCATCCACCACCAACGTCATGGGTTTTAGTGATGAAGAGCGTTTGGGTCATAGCTTTTTAGAACTTACACACCCCGATGATGTGGAAAAGCTGAAGGGCCTGCAGCAGTTAGTTGCAGAAAATCCGGGGCAATCCATACCGATTACGGTTAGGGCCCTGCATAGTGCAGGGCATTATTTGTGGTTTATGGGTGTAGCCACAAATTTACTGCACAATAAAAGTATACAGGCTGTTGTGGTTAACCTGCGCGATATTACAGAGCAAAAAAAAGCCGACGACGAGCTGAAACGGCTATCCAACCGTTTACAACTGGCTACCCAGGCAGCCAATGTTTGTATTGCTGATTGGGACATCACGAACAACTACGTAACCTACGATGCCTGCATGTTTGATTTACATAAAATCAAATCTGAGGATTTTAAGAATACTTATGAATCTTGGGCAGAAGGCATACACCCTGACGACCGAAAACGTGTAAACGGTGAAGTCAATGCTGCCTTGAAAGACAAAAGCGAGCTTAAAATGAAATTCAGGATTGTGCTGCCTGATGGGGAGGTCAAGCATGTGGTGTCAACCTCTATCATCGAGCGTGATGCCAGTGGCAAGGCAACCCGGATGGTGTCCACTAACCGCGATGTAACCAAGCAGGTTAAAGCCGCCTTGGAGCGCGAAAGATTGATTGCCGAACTGATTGAACGAAATAAAGCTTTAGAACAGTTTGCCTACATTGTGTCGCATAACCTTCGGGCCCCGGTAGCTAATTTGGTTAGTTTGACCGAGATGATAACCGACGCCGAACTTGACGAGGACGACCGCATTGAAGTAGCCAGCGGTTTAAATAAGTCGGTTACCCAGATAGACCAAGTTATTGCCGACCTGAACGAAATTTTCCAGTCTAAACAACACTTATATGACCATAAAGAGGTTGTAGAGCTGCATGCTCTCATTAAAGACATCCGGTTTAGCATCAGCGACTTGATGACCCGCGAAAAGGTAACCCTGAATTGTAATTTTAGTGAGTGTAAGGTTTTTACCACGCGGCTATATCTCTATAGCATTTTATATAATCTTATTTTAAATGCTATCAAATACCGGAAACCCGACGTACCGCCTATTATTGATGTGACAGGTACTCTGCAGGAAGGCATGCTCCATATTGCTGTTGCTGACAATGGTCGCGGCATTGATTTAAACCGGTTTGGCGACCAGCTTTTTGGCCTATATAAACGCTTTGATCGCACCGTAGAGGGTCGCGGTATTGGCTTGTACATGGTAAAAACACAGGTTGAGGCTTTGGGCGGCTATGTTAAGGTAGAGAGCCAGCCGGGCGAAGGTTCACGGTTCAGTGTTTATATACCCGTCGGCGATTAATTTTTTTGAGGTGATTTGAAAACAACCGGTGCAGTTTTTAATTTAGTAGGCAGCAAAACCAAATCAGATACCCGCAACCGTTAAAATACATGCTGTTCAGTTTCAAAAAACCTTCACTCCTTTTTGCTTTTACTTTCCTTTGTAACTTCTGCCTTTTTGCGCAGCCCATCAGCAAGTACCGCGTTTATTTTGGTACGGCGGGTAACAATTTGTTAGTTATGCGTTCTTTTGAGCGTGACGGTCAGCCTTTTTATCTGGCTGCCGATGTCAATACCCTTACTACACGATTCTATCCTGCGGCACAACTTAACGTAATGCCGGTTAAACTCACCCAATACGTTACTAAACTAAACAACAACGCCTACGGGCGTGCCATCACTGCGGCGCAACAGCAATCTAATAATTTGCAGGATGCCGGCATATCGCACGGTTTCCCGAAAGAAAAAGGCATCAGCTTAACTATCGACCTCTGCCCCTCGCATAAACCGCTCGACCGGGTGATTTTCACTTCTCTTATAAACGCTTTTAAAAAAGTAAAAACGCCGGTTCCGGTAGCCTTATCAATCACCGGGCGCTTTATGCTTACCCATGGCGATGATATTGAATGGCTGAAGGGCTTGCAAAAAGCTGGTGATTTGGATATTACCTGGATAAATCATACTTATAACCATCACTTTAACCCGCGCATACCGCTTAAAGAAAACTTTTTACTGGCGCCGGGTACGGATATCAACTTCGAGATTTTGGGTACTGAACAAGCCATGTTACAGCATGGCCTGACGCCTTCCGTCTTTTTTCGCTTTCCCGGTTTAATATCCGACCATTCGTTAGTGGATAAAATAACCAGTTACGGTTTAATTCCAGTAGGCAGTGATGCCTGGCTGGCCAAGGGGCAGAATGCCTCTTCAGGAAGTATTGTGCTCATTCACGGCAATGGTAATGAGCCGGTGGGTGTCAAAGATTTTATCAAACTGCTATCGGCGCAAACGCCAGAGATTATGAACAGGCAGTGGCTGTTGTATGACTTGAGTGAAACAGTAGAGGACGAATTTAGCGCGAACCGGCGATAACATAAAATTAGTATAACGTACACGAACAGCTACTTGCTTCTGATAACTGATTGCTGCTATGAACTTTGATATCGAAATCATCATCCGCTTTTTGCTGGCCGTGCTATGGGGCGGACTGGTAGGTGCCGAACGCGAATACCGGGGTAAGGCCGCCGGTTTCCGTACTACCATTATGATATCGTTTGGCGCATGCTTTTTTACACTGATGTCTATCGCTATAGGCGGCTCTAACCCCGACCGTATTGCAGCCAACATTGTAACCGGCATTGGCTTTTTGGGTGCCGGTGTTATTTTCAGGGGCGATAGTCGGGTTAACGGTATAACCACGGCGGCCACCATTTGGGCCGTAGCTGCAGTGGGCATGGGTATAGGCGCTGGTTTTTACCTTGCATCGGGTTGTGCCAGCGTGCTTATTTTGTTTGTACTGGCGGTTTTACCTGCCGCCCAGCACCAAATTGATAAACTTAACCAGTACCGCATCATCACGGTTAAAGCCAGCCGGGAGGTAAATCTTAAACAACGTGTTGAAGCCGACTTGCAAGCCGCCAAAATAAAAAATAAGATAGTTAAGCAAATTATAGAAAAGCAAAGCCTATCGGTAACCTGGCAACTGCATGGCCGGGCAAAAAAAATGGAAGCATTTTTAGAGCAGTTAGCATCGGCAGATTACATAGACAGATTGGAAATATAATCCGCCCAATACCATCTCTGCACTTGTTAAATAAGAGTTAAAACCGTCTTCCTGTTTGCTTTACCAGTTTAGTAAAAATTCAGCCACTCGTACTGAATAAATGGATTACATTAGCACATTATTACTCAAAAATACAACGCTTTATAACTTCATTTCAAAAGTTGTTATTTTAAGCATTTAAAGGGTTTGCCACCGGAAAACTATTTTCGTTTTCGCTTGGTTTATTGGTTAATATTCTTCGTATCTTTATTACACCAATTTATCCGTTTTATGAAAATGATCAATAAAATCCAGAACTGGGGTGATCATCATCATCCTAAATGGCTCGACTTTTTCCGCATTGCCTTAGGCGCTGTTTTAATATGGAAAGGTATAGCCTTTACCCTCAATTTTCACGCCATTACCCGACTAATGATGGAGGTAGGTTTTGGCACTGCTATATCTATCAGCTTACTGGCGCATGTGGTGATTGGCTTGCACTTAATAGGCGGCTTGTTTATTGCCATGGGCTCACTAACGCGCTTGTTTTGCTTACTTAATCTGCCGGTTTTAATAGGCGCAGTGTTTTTTGTTAATCTGCAGCCGAGCATCTTTGCCCCTTATGCCGAGTTATGGCTATCGGTAGGTGTGTTGCTTGGCCTAATATGCTTTTTGATAGAGGGCAACGGCGTACTATCGGTTGAATACGACCGCGAGCCGACGATGATGAAGAGCTGAGCTCAATCATTTTTGAGATTAATTAGTGATATATAGTTTGAAAACCGCCAGGTGTAGTTGTCTGGCGGTTTTTTGTTTTGATATAAATTTCCAGTAAACACACCTAAAAACGGCAGCAGGCTCGACTTTGGAGTTCGTTGGCAAGCATAGATGGAATAGTTTTCTTCTTAATGACAGAAAGAAATTCATAGATTTTAAGATGCCGAACTACAGGATATTGAGTGCAAATACCCTACTTGATATATTATCACTATCTGCCGATGCCACTGCTATAAGTACCATCGGCGATATTATCATTGAGCTGGCCAGCAATGTCATGCTTACTTATCAGGGTAAAGGGCAAGAAATTACAGGGCTACCGTTATATAATGGCCTGCTCGAACTACGCGCATAGCCTTTTAAACAAATGCTGAAAAACGTTTTGCGCACGAGCATCACCTATGCCGGCGTTATCTCCGCCGAAAACTGCATAAATGGTGAGCTGCAAAATATTACTTATAAAAAAGGGGACTGCTTCATACATAACGACGCAGGTAAACCGTATGTTATCCTTCCAAACCTTTAGGCAACAGCTGCCTCCTGCCCCGAATCTGCAGGGAACGATATTTTGAAGGTACTGCCCATACCGGGATTACTCTCTAACGAGATAGCACCGTGCAATACCTCAACATGGCTTTTCACCAGAAACAAGCCCAGTCCTTTACCGCTTTTGGTAGCGGTAAAACGCCGGTAAGGTTTAAATAACTCGCCGGCATGGCGGCTGGTATCAATCCCGATACCGTTATCGGTAACCGTAACCCAAAGCGTGTTATCAGCCACACATAAATCAATATGAATGACCGGCGCACTCTCCGACCGATATTTAATGGCGTTACTAATCAAATTTAAAAATATGCTGTACACATAAGCACGGTGAGTCAACCAAACCAATAGCCCTTTGGTTACCGTAACTGTAGCCTGCGTTTGGGCAATCTGGTCGTCCAGCACCACTTTTACTTTATCAATCACCTCAACAATATCCACCGGCTCTTTATGTATTTCGGTTGAGCCATCGGTAATCGATAAAATTTCACTCAAATCCGTGATTACCTCATCCAAGCTTTTCATCGACACCTTGAGGTGCTCAACACAAAAATCAATAGCTGATGGGTCGTGCTTTTCCTCTTCAAGCATATCTACCAAGCCGATAATGTTGGCTACCGGCGAGCGCAAATTATGCGACACGATATACCCGAACTGCTGCAACTCGCGGTTACGCTTATACAGGTCGCTGGCCAGTTGCTTTAATTCGGCCAAGGTTTTGTTACGTTGCGATATATCGTGCTGCGCGCCTACCATACGTGTAGCCTTGCCATTATCGTCGCGTATTACAAAGCCACGGTCAATTACATCAGCATAACTGCCATCACCACGCCTGAAACGGTATTCTTTTTTCCAAACCGTGTCACCGCTATCAATGACTTCTAAAATACTGGTTACCACATCAGCGGCATCGTCAGGATGTATAAAATCGGTCCAGGTGCCAATGTCAGTACGTTCCTGTTCAAGCTGATGCCCGAATATTGATTTGAAGCCATCTCCCCAAAACAAGGTATTCTTATTCAAATCCCAGTCCCAAATAGCGTCAGAGGTCGCTTTGGTTACGTACTCGTAGCGTAAATTACTGGCCTCTAACGATTCGCGCAAATGTGCTGCCTGCTTACGGTCTTTACCGTCGCGGGCGGTTACATAAATTAACTGGTCTTCTTTATCAAGGTTGAAACTCCAAAGCATAGGAGCCTCGGTACCGTCTTTACGATTGCAGTTGTTGGCATACTTGATTACCGTGTCTCCTTTTAACACCCGTTGCAATACATCCTGCGAACCTTCAGTATCGTCTACACAAACAAAATCAACAAAACGCTTGCCTGCAAGCTCGTTGGGATGATAGCCCAGCAAAGGCAATACGGCATCACTTACTTTCACAAACCGGCCATCAGCGTCAATCACGCAGATTAAGTCGAGCGAAAAGGCAAAAATTTTATCGAGTTCGGTAGTTGTAGTGTTCAAAACGTAATAAGGTTAAAATATAATCTGAACGAGCTGCTATTAAGCCGCCTTAATACAGATGACAATTAGGGTAAAACACTTGTTTAGCCAATTGCAGCAACCACAAATCAGGCTACAATATACTGTAAAAGTGTGCAATTAATCAATATAATTTCTCAATTAAGAAATTTAATGCGTTTTATGAAATATGAATGATTTTTTAACTGCACGCGGTTACTAAACGAATAGTTTTGTTAAAAGTTGCTCTCAAAAAACAGAATAAAGTTAAGAAAACAGGCAGCACGAGATTCAGTTATCGGTATTTCCTTTAAAGAAAACATTTATCCAACTCAAAAGTAAGTTAACAAAATAACGACCGACGATTTTAATTCTCTTTTATAAGGTTTAAGAATTAAACAAGTGCTCGAAGTTTCTCAAAGATTAAATAAAAAATTAGCTATGTGATGCTGTATGCATTGTAAATATCTGCTAAAAGTAAAATTGCAAATCGGAAAGTCAATTTCCTGTATTGATACTGTGACATGCTGAAATAAAAACAGAGAATCAGATGAGCCGTTATTTAGTTTGGGTCGATATCTATACATTTACGTTTTACCAAATTTAGCCGGCTTACATGATTAGAATTATTTTAGTTGAGGACCATACGATTGTTCGCGACGGCCTAAAGGTTATTCTGCAGACTACCCCGGAATTTGTAATTGCTGCCGAAGCTGCAAACGGGCAAGAAGCGTTAAATTTACTCAATACAGGCACGAAAGCAGATGTGATATTAACCGACCTGAATATGCCCGTGATGGGTGGACTGGATTTGGCCGGCGTTGTCAGCGAGCGATACCCTAACATCCGGCTCATTGTATTGAGTGCCTTTGATAACGAAAAATTTTTACTCCAGGCTTTTAAAGCCGGAGCCAAAGGTTACCTGCTTAAAAATGTACAGCCGCGCGAACTAAAATTCGCCATTACTCATGTACACGAGGGAGCAGAATATATTTGCAGCGAACTCACCAGCCGCTTTATGCACCGCATGCTCAGCCTGCCCGACCTGCGCAACGAGGTGCCCATCGGCGACGTTAAGTTTTCGGACCGCGACATCGACGTACTGAATTACCTGGCCGACGGCCTGACTAACCAGGAAATTGCAGACAAACTCTTTACCAGTAAACGAACGGTTGAAGGTTACCGCGAGAGTATGATTAAACGTACCGGTGTACGTAACACCGTTGCGCTGATTAGATATGCCATCATCCACGGCATCATCAATTAAGCTTTACAAAACCATTGTAAAGTATCTATTCAAAGCAGGTTATCAATCTAACTTATAGATGGTGCCAGTTTTTTGACTCTATGTGCACCACCATCACTCTTACCGACAAATAGTAGATAATGTAAACACCATTGTATGATTGCAGAATTTCATTTACTTTTACTTTTAATTTAAAAGTACTTTTTATAATGATATCACTAACTCGATTAGACCAGTTGCATGCGCAGGTTAAAAGCAACAAATGGATGTATTATTTCTGGGTGTTTTGCCGCTTTGCTTTGGCGGCGGGCTTTTTGCCGTCGGGCTTTGTGAAAATAATGGGCGAACGTTTTACCAACCTTTCCAACAATCATCCCATGGGGCATTACCTGGAAGCTTTGCACCATACCGGTTTTTATTACACCTTTATTGGCGTGGCACAGATGACGGCTGCATTGTTACTACTGTTTCGCCGTACGGCCTTGCTGGGGGCGGTTTTATATTTCCCTATCATCCTTAATATTTGTCTGTTATCTATCGCGGTACGATTTGATGGCTCGCTGGTTTCTTCTCCTTTGATGGTGTTGGCCAACTTATACGTGTTTTGTTGGGATTATGACCGCATTAAGTATATCTTACCTTTTAAGCAACCGGCGCCGCAGCTACATCAACTCATGAACAGCCGTTTCCCTACCCTGTTTTTTGTTGGCGTATTTGCTACGATGATTGCGGTTGGTGTGCTGCTGACCCAAGTGGTGTTTGATATCAGACCACGTAATACTAACGGAGATTGTAGGCTGCAATGCCGAAGAAGCAAAAACACGAAAGCTTGTGAGATATTTTGCGATGACATACACCGCGATGGCAAACCATTAGAGCAAGCTTTGGATAATTACCATCGGGCGCTGAGTAAGCGTTAAAGACTACCCATCTTTTGCAATCATTATATCATACTTTTGTCAGTTAAACACAATTAAACTATAACTTAAACGTTATGTCAAACGTATAAAGCAATTTTGTAAGCAAACTACGTTACCCTTGATTAAAAACGCACTTTTTCTGGTCTTACTTAGTTTATGCGCATGTGGAAACCAATCCGACTATCGCCGGCAGGTACACGCTGCGATTGCCAAACAGGCGTCAAATGGCAGCACCCTGAAAGAAGTAACCATTGAAGTAGCCGAACCGGTAGCACCCTCCTACTTTGATACCCGGCAGTATAGAAACGTAAATGCACGTATCAAATTGCTTCAACAAAAAAACAGGGGTTACGAGCAAGAACTCCAGTTAACTACCTCGCAATTACAACGCCGCATGTACATAACGCTGATTGAACGTAACGCGGCACATATTGTGCAGCTTTGCAATATTATTCAGGGTGGCGACAAACGCTTTAAAGGCTCTAAAATGATTAGATGGAAAGTCAACGCGTTTTATACCCTCGAAGATAAAAACGAGCACCAGCACAAGTACGCCAGTACTTTTGCCGTTGACGAAAACGGCGTTACCATGCTCGAAAGTAAGAAAATATAAAATCTCTCGCCCTCACACCAATATTTATATGCACACGTAAATTCGGCTCCTGCATCTCTATCGAACTTTACAATAAAATAAACTTTCCCGAATTTGTGTGCGATTGCAAATTTCATATAAATTTGTTATTCATAAAACAAAGTGCCGTTGCAGCAAGTTAGTTGGAAAAAGTTATGGGTAAAGAAAAATTTTCGGCAGCCGATATTGCCGCCAATCAAAAAATCGGCTCTAAGCTACGGTATTTCCGCGAAAGCCTGGGCTGGACATTAGACGAAACGGCTGCTAAACTCAACCGCTCTAAAGGGCATATTTTTAATCTGGAGAAAGGCGTTACCTCATTATCTGCCAAAGACCAGGAAGTGTATTTTAGTCTGGGATTTAATTTAGCTTGCTTGTACAGTGATGATGAGCCTATTGAGCGTGTTGAACCCACCAAACGCGATTTACTGCTCGATACCAAAACCATCATCAACCGCCTGAGCCAGGTGATTGAGCAAAACAACGGCCTGCGCACCGCCGTGCACAACCTCACCACCCGCGTTGAGAAACTGGAAAAAGAGCTGAAAAACGCCGAGGTTAGCCGTTAAGCTTGAGCCTTGTAATCACTCAGCCTACATCCGCATCAGGCGATTACCGATTTGCAGTATAGCTTCTGATAAAGAATTGATTTGCCCTTGCATTTCGTTACGGTGATGCGCCTGTTCGGTAATCATCTGCATTTAATTTACCAACGCCTGATAAATTTCTTTAAGCAGTTGCTCCTGCTCCAGTACTTTGTTTTCTAATGAAGTGATGCGCTGTTCGTCGGTCATGCAGGTAAATGTAAATTAAATTTTAAGTATTTCGTCTCTAACAGTGTTATCAGTAAAGTTTTTAAGCTTTTGTAATTCTGGTTTAATTTTCAAATCAGTTAGAAAATCAAACAAATAGCTTTTCAGTTGATAGAAGGTATAATTAACTTGCAGTAAGATGCCTCCTGCCATAGATAAACCTGTTGTCACAATTAGCCAAACGTGGCTATGGAAAATGAATGTTGAGATAATTATAGCGCCAGTAAAAAACAAGAACAGCAGTAAGCTTAAAATATAAAGAAATTTTAATCGAGGTTTAAGCACGCAGTGAAGTAAAGTGTTCTGAGAACCATGTTTGAAT
>CAXYKR010000221.1:0-3332 GCA_964277815.1 uncultured Mucilaginibacter sp.
TACTACCCTCAAAATGCCCTTAAAACAAAAAATCCCCTTAGATTTATCTAAGAGGATTTTGAATATCTTGCTATGTTAAGTCAATACATACCCATTCACCTCTGATAAATCAGTTGCGGCAATTGTATCTGTATTGTTGTTGTTTTCATGCTGCAATAATAGGTATTATTTTAACAAAACAAAAATATTTTGAATAATTTATTTAAAATATATAGCTCGGTCATTTAATTTACCTTAAAAACTACCGATGTAGCAAACGGCATTGATGCAGGGCAGGTAACTACCAATGCATCGCCCGATTGATGCCAATCAAGTTTACCGTCGTAACCAAGCAAGCTCACACTTTTAACCGGCTGACTCAAGCGCTTAGCATCAGCACCTAACGACTGGATAGTAACTTTGGCCCCGGGCTGTGGCACTACCATGCTCAGCACGTAAAGCGATTTGTTTTTTCCAACGGTAAACCTAAAATCCTGCTCATTAAATTTAAAGTTAGCCTGGCTTTTACCCAGCTTGCCGCCCGGCAACATCCTGAGTTTGCCGTTCACCTGTTCGCCTTCGCCTGGTATAGTCCAGGAATGGCTGCCGTAAACGGCCTCGCCGTTGCGGCGCATCCAAACGCCTACTTCTTTCAGCATTTTCTGGCTTTCGGGATTCAGAGACCCATCCGGCAGTAACGATATGCAGATACAGGCGTTACCATCGCGGGCAATGGCTTCGGTGATATATTTAATCATCATGCCCGAATCATAAGTAAAGCCCGGCTCATAAAACCAGTCGCCTACAGGCACCTCGGCAATCCAGGGCTGGTCGGTTTTTATTTTGGCTGGGATGCCAAACTCCTCGGTAGTCACCGTGCCGTTGGTTTTATCCCTGAATTTTACCAGGCTAAAGGTATTTACCTTACCACGGCGTGTTAAAGTGCGGTTGTAAAAATCGGCAATCACCCGCTGCATAGCATCTGCTTTATAGCCGATACCGGTGCCGTTGCCGGTAAACGGTCCTTGCACGGTGCCATCGGTATAAATAAAATCGGGGTCGTAATGGTGCACCACATCTTCCATGCGCATGGCCCAGTTGGTAGCATACCATTTATCATAAGCCAGATGTTTGGAAAATATACCGGGCGCCGGTGGCGACCAATCGGTATGCGCGGCGGCTTCTACACCTTTGTATTCGCGCAAGTCAACACCATATAATAGTTTCGGGTCCAGTCCCTGCCACCATTTGCCTTTACCGTCTCGCAGGGTCAGGTTGCCGTCGTAGGGTTTACCTTTATATGCTCCGGAAGTGTCGCTGCCAAAAGCGGTTTGCCACCACCACCAGGTATATTCATGATGAAACGTAATCCCAAACTTAATACCCTCTGCGCGGGAAGCCTTGGCCCACTCACCTATCAGGTCGCGCTTGGGGCCAACGTTTACCGAGTTCCAGGGCTGATATCTGGAGTTCCACATATCATAATTGTCATGATGCACGCCTTGTATCATTAAAAATCGGGCACCTGCGTCTTTGTAAATCTGGGTAAGCTTTTTAGGGTCGAGCTTATTGGGGTTCCAGTTGTGCAATACCTCCATGTAACCGGCTTTAGACGGATGACCATATTTTTTTACATGGTTGGCGAAGGCTTTAGTGCCCTGAACATACATGCGGCGTGCGTACCAATCGCCGCTCTCGCCCGAGGCCTGCGGACCAAAGTGTACCCAAATACCAAACTTGGCATCGCGTAACCATTCAGGTTCGCCGGGGTAGTTTTTTTCGATAGATGCCCAGGTGGGTTCAAACGGACCTTTGGCTACCGGAACATTTAGTTTAACTTCTTCAAAAGAATCAGCGTTGCCCATGGGCACACTGTTTAAAGGTTGCTTTCGAGGCTCGGCCGGAAGCGGTGCATGTTGCGAGCGAATGTTTTGAACTTTTTGCTGCGCAAAGCTATTTGCCGTAAATAAACCAGCCAGTACAAACAGAGGAATTGATTTAATCATCAATATAGATTTTCGGATTTGTGAAGATGAGTGGTAAAAGTATTTGCAAGTACTTATAGGATTTTGCAATAATCCGACTTTTTGTTGTAATAAAGCTTCTTTATTACCAATGAGCTAATTTGAGCCAATGAATGGATGAGTGAATTTGCGAATGAGTGAGTTGAAAACAATGAGAGATTTATTGAATTAGTGAATTGACTGTTGCTTCACACACCGGCTAACTTATTCACTCATTCACTCACTCACTCTTTCACTAATTGGCATTAAGCCGATTTATATCTTAATTCGATTAAACAAAAAAATTTAAAAAAATTTAAAAATAATTTTTACTGCGCAAATAGGCTGCGCACTGGCTTCCAACCTTTGTATCAACAAAACGAAAAAAAGGAGGTTGGCAATGAAATTTAACCTGTTTAGCAGAACGACACATACAGCACCACAGATAAGTAACCACGAGGGTACACCGGCTTATGCCCTATCGCCCGAAATGGAACTGTATACTACGGTAGTGACCTGGTCGCTTAACGATTCGTTTTACGAAAAGGACGAAACCCGGCTGTTGCGACTGCGCGAACTTATAGTTAAATGCAACCCGGTATTTGTAGGCAAACTGGCTGTTTATGCCCGTACTAAAATGCACATGCGGTCGGCGCCGCTGGTGCTGGTAACCGAACTGGCCCGCATACACCGCGGCGATGATTTGGTAGCTCGTGTAACCGACAAGGTAATAAACCGTGCCGACGAGATTACCGAGTTGCTGGCCTGCTACACTTTACTTAATGAGCGCAAAGGCACCAAAAAGCTGAACCGCCTGAGCAAACAGATGCAAAAAGGATTATCTGCTGCGTTTAACAAGTTTGACGAATACCAGTTTGCCAAATACAACCGCCCTGCCAATATTAAGCTGCGCGATGCTTTGTTTTTGGTGCACCCGAAGGCAAAAGACGAATTGCAACAGTTGCTTTTTAACAAAATAGCAGCCGATACGCTGCAAACGCCTTACACCTGGGAAACCGAACTATCGGCCCTGGGCAGGTTGAACTTTGACAGCGACGAGGCCAAAGCAGCCGCTTTTAAAGCCAAGTGGGAAGAACTGATTGACAGTAACAAACTGGGGTACATGGCCATTTTACGCAACTTGCGCAATATGCAGCAGGCAGGCATATCATATGAGCACATCGAAAAGGTTTGTGCTTTTTTGGCATCGCCGGTGCAGGTAGCTAAAGCCAAGCAATTTCCTTTTAGGTTTTTATCGGCCTATCGCGAAATGTTAAACATGCAAACGCCATTCGCGGCACGCGGAGTTTCAAAGGTGGCCGAAGCAGCGTTTGGCCACAACCAGGGGTA
>CAXYKR010000222.1:0-24021 GCA_964277815.1 uncultured Mucilaginibacter sp.
TTACCAATTACCCGGGCTAAGTCATGGATGAGTTGTTTGAGTTGAGCACGGTTAGCAAACTCTACATCCTCTTCCGAAAAGTCCAGTTCCAGCTCTACCATACTGGCAAAGTGTACTAATTGCTCACGCAGGGATTGTAGTTCAGTACTGTATCCACCCCGCAGTTGCTGAAGGGCTACTTGCTGCGATGCTTTTGAGTCGGAAGCAATCAAGTCGGCCACGGCTTCGGCCTGTGATAAGTCGAATTGTCCGTTCAAAAATGCCCTCATGGTAAACTCACCCGGCTTTGCTGAGCGCGCACCCTGCCTGATGAGCAATTTAATGATAGATTGTATAATATAGTTAGACCCATGGCAGGATATCTCCACCACGTTTTCGCGGGTGTAAGACCGCGGTGCGATGAACAAAGAAGCTAAAACTTCGTCTAACACCAGGTCGCCATCAACCATATAGCCCAAGTGAATCGTATGCGAAGCCTGCTGCGTTAAGTCCTTACCTTTAAATACGCTGTTCGCTATCGTTAACGCATCCGGGCCCGACAAGCGGATAACGCCGATGGCGCCTGTTCCGTTGGGGGTGGCTAAAGCAACAATGGTATCTTGAGTTAAATAATTCATGCGATTATATGTGCCGAAGAGGGCCTTTATTTAATTGCAAAAATGCTGATTTGCCGGCGGATTTATGTTTTAGCGCCGTAAAATTATCCCGATATATGTAGGTGTTGTATTGATGTTATGCAGATGCAATTCTCACGATGCAAACCATATCTATTGGTAAAGGTTGAATAATAAATAACAAAATTTATCACCGCATGCCCAATGCTCCGTTTAATTATCAGCTTGATTTTGAGCATACCGATTTTAGGCAACATCCTGAACACTACCGTATTGGTAAAGGCGAGCAGGGCGTTTTACTGGTAGAGCCTTATAAAAGTGAAATCTTGCCCCATTGGCGTTTCAAAACACCTGATGTTGCCGAGGCGTCAGCCCAAAAAATATTCGTATTGTTTGAGGATTACAAAGAAGCCGGAGATTTCGTGGGAATGGACATGGCCCGCAAGTTTTTACAAATGGGATATACCCGTTCGCGCAGGTATGCTAACCATAGGGGCGGTAAAAAATACGATGGCCCGGTACCGGCAGATAAAAAGGGGCAAAGCGGTGCACACGGTCGTACAGAATTACCCCGAACCATGGATGAAGTAAAAGCTGAGTCGGCAAAGGTATTTTACGGTTACTGGCAAAAAGCAAAAAATGATGCCATTTACCAACAAATGGTATCAAAACATCGGCAATTATACGAGCGGCCGTAACCCTGATTATTGTTTAGTGTATTGCTGTGCGCCTATGCAGTCGGCATTAGGTGCGCAGACAACTGCCCAGGTCAGTACTGTTTTAGAGTTGGTTACCTGGTAAGTATATTGCTGGTCCGGCGTTGAGACCATTAAGGTTAATTTATCTTTACTGACGTATGGCGTGTTATCATCTTTCCCAAATCGCTTCATATCATATAATTCCATCATTCCATTCCCTGTAGTGCGATATTTACCAATGTATCTGTAAGCATAACCAAATACCCGTTGTGTAGACGGATTGATGTAATACCTATCAATGCTGATATCACCGTTAGCCGAAAATTCAACGCTTTCGGTGTCTCCGGCGATTACTGAATTTACGTTTGATTTTGTCCAGATGCCATTTAAAGCAGTATCTGTATTAGCGGCGTTATTACGTTCTTTTTTGCAGGCAAAGCAAAAGGTAATGAGCAGAAGTAAAAATGATAAGTGCTGTTTCATGATGGTTTAATATTGATTGTAAGCCCATACGTGCAATAACAATGAACTGTAACAGCATACTATACTTATTTTATTAATAGTAGCGAAAAACAACCTAATAGCTATTGTTTTTCTATTAAATCCCCAATAAATAAAAATAGCTTAAGCAGCACTGAAAATGTGTTGTTTAAGCTAATGTATGACGCGTTTGCTATGCTTTAAAGAGAGCCTCAAAGCGGTGTTTTTGGCAGCGCTGTTACCACTAACGGTGGCTTGCCAGTCGCCTGTAAAAAAGCAACTTCTGGATAGGGAGCAAAAAGTAAATACATTTCAAAACCCTAACGCCGAGGCTACTACTAAGCCCGAAAAGCGGGTGAGCAGCGGTAACCTTACGGATAGTGTTCATCGCACGGATACCGGCACGTTTAAACCTAACTAAAGTAACTCGGTTAATTGTTTAAAATGCTGTATGCGTGTTACCGGGGTACCGTTGGTAGTACCAAAGCCATATTCGGCAAAAATAATGGGTACACCTGCTTTGGTAGCACTATCATAATCGCCCTGGGTATCGCCCACGTATACAGGTTGTTTTAAATCAAAATCGGCCACTACGTCTAAAATGTTCTGAAACTTGGGCTGGCTTTTGGTACCGTAACATTGGTGACCTTTAAACAAATATTCCAGTTGGTTAAGCGTTAAAAAGGTTTCGATGTAACCGCACTGGCAATTACTTACAATAAACAACGGATAACGCTCGTGCAGATATTTTAAGGTCGACACCAAGTCGGGATATAAATCGCCGCCTTTGGTGTTTAAAATTTCAAGTTCGTATTTTGCACAAAGGGCCTGAAATTCCTTCCGTTGTTCGGGCGTTAAATAGGGTACCAACTTGTCAAAAATGGCATCGTAAGCCATCCCAGTGATGGATTGTACTACCTCGCGGGTGAAATCTTCTTTCACATAGCCCACTTCTTGCTTTGCCTTTTGCCAGGCCGTAGCTACATTGGCGGTCGAGTTCCACAAGGTACCGTCCAGGTCAAAAATTATACTGTCGAATTTCTTTTTCAAATCTGTTGTCATAAGTATGTATCAGGCGGTAAAAATAGGGCTTAAATATTTAAAGGATGTTTTTTACCGGTAAAGTTACCTGCACGTAACACAATGTGTTACTACTTCAGTTAATAGTGCAGTATATTTCGCACCTCAACTTAACTCTTTTCTGTAATGCGTCACGGCGGTATTTTTCAGTTTTTTATTTACCTCATTGTATTTAACTTTTTGCTGGATTTTTATGTAAGTCAGGGTCTCAAAACTCTACTTACCAATGCACGCCCGCAAACCCGGCGCATTGTTTTAGGGGTGTACTGGACATTATCCATATTGCTGGTTGCTGCATTGTTGGTCACACTTAATAGTGCCAGCCGGCCGCCGGGCATGCGGCCTTACCAGCAGTGGCTGCTCAGTATCTTTATAGGATTACTGGTTAGTAAACTGTTTTTTGCGCTCGTATTACTATTAGGCGATGTTTACCGTCTGATTGCCGGTTTGTTCAACGGCATCAGCAAAAGCAAAAAGGAGGGAAGCTACATCCCCGCCCGCCGGAGGTTTATAAGCGAGGTGGCCGTTTTGCTGGCAGCTGTACCTTTTACTTCATTTTTATATGCTATGGTTAAAGGTAAGTACGATTACCGCGTGCATAGGCATACACTTTACTTTGATGATTTGCCCGAAGCTTTTGATGGCTTCACCATCACCCAACTTTCGGACATCCACTCGGGTAGTTTTGATAATGCCGAAGCCGTGCAACGCGGCATCGACTTGGCCAATGTACAAAAGTCGGACTTGTTTGTTTTCACCGGCGATTTGGTCAATAACGTTGCTACCGAAATTGAACCGTACATGCATCGTTTCAGCCAGTTAAAAGCACCTTACGGCCAGTATTCTATTTTAGGGAATCATGATTACGGCGACTATGTGCAGTGGGAAAGTGAGGAAGCCAAAGCGGCTAATTTGGACAAGTTAAAAGAGCATCATAAAGCGTTAGGTTTTAAGTTAATGCTGGATGAAAATATAGCGATTGAAAAAGATGGGCAAAAAATTGTCCTAATTGGTGTACAGAATTGGGGACGCGGATTTATCCAAATAGGCGACTTGGATGAGGCTTTGGCGGGAGTGAAGCATGACGATTTTAAAGTATTGTTATCGCACGACCCAACTCATTGGGAAGAAAAAGTGCGTTATCATCCTTCACATATACACTTAACCCTGTCGGGGCATACCCACGGGGCTCAGTTTGGAGTAGAAACTGATAAGTTTCGCTGGAGCCCGGTGAAATACCGGTATTTAGATTGGGCCGGTTTAGCGCAGGAAAATAAGCGGTTTTTGTATGTTAACCGTGGTTTTGGCTTCCTGGCATTTTCGGGACGGTTAGGTATTTGGCCAGAGATTACTGTAGTTGAGTTGAAGCGAAAGACTGCCTAAGATAGTTTACAAACCACCATTAAACAAAACAGGAGCTGATTATAAAATCAACTCCCATTCAAATTGTTATTTATACTCTTGCTTATAAAGATACCATTTTAAGGCTATCTGAATTCATGATGTTAGATGATGTTTCCCAGTTGACAGCTGGCATCTGAACTTTTGGAATATAAGTAGGTTTAAGAGCAGCAGTTAAGACTTTTTTTCTGGAAAAAGATTTGATGATTGGTTTGATAGAAACTGCTTTTTTAGCATTTAATAAATCCAAAGCTTTTAGTTCGGCGCGTAAATTTTGAGGTGATTGTGTAAATACGTTCTCACTGTCGGGTACGTGAATAACGGTATATAACCTTGAAAAGCCGATTTTTACTAAGGAATCACATGCGGTTAAGTTGTTTTTTACAGCTAACAAATGTGCTTCTTTCAAATCTCTTTTAGCTAAGTTGAAATCATTGATGTCCATTTTAATAGCAGCTAAATCAACCAGTGTATTGATGATATCGGTAGTTGATTTTTGCTCGCGAGACAGTGTGTTTGCTTGTAAGATAAACCATTTGGCTTGAGCAAACTTGCGTTGAGAGCGGTAACCTTTGGCTAAGTTGCGGTAGCTGCCAATTAAACCTGTAGTATCATTGTGTCTGTAATACAAGCGCATAGCTTGCATGGTTACGTTTACAGCGTTTTCCTGAGAAATACGTTTAGTATAAGCGTTAGTCGAGTTTACATCGTTCAAATATAACTCGGCCATCTGGCTGTAGATTACAGCTTTTTGGCTATCATCAGTAGTAAGCTGTAATTTTTGTTTAAGGCTGTCAATAGTATTGGCTTTAACAGCAGTGATGATGAATAAAGAATATGCGGCGAGTAAAATTAGCTTTTTCATAGTAAACAAACATTAGTCATTTGCAATTAGCCTTTTGCAAATTGTATGCCTATTTACAGAATATTCCTTTTAATTGTAAATTAATGTGTATAAAATAGATCGTTGTGTAAAACTATTGGATAATTCCTTCGTATACATGCAGCCATCGCTGTACACTTTTGGAGCGGTTTGCCAAATAATTAAACAAAGTAATGCCCAAGGCAGCTGTTGCAATTCCGGCCATTACATCCAGTACGTAATGATGACTGGTATACACTGCCGAAAACCAAATGCCTACACTCACCGTGATGAAAAACAGGTTAGCCCAACCTAAGCGGTTTTTTAAGCCATAGTAAACTACGATAAGTGGATAACTGGAGTGCAGTGAAGGCATAGCTGCAAATACATTAGAGCCTTTAGCATAAATAGACTTGAACAGGTTGATATGAAAATGAGCGTCAAACCTGGCCAGGCCTGCGGTATTGCCCGGCGTTGCCCTGATAAACTGAAACCCATGATATTGTATATACCATGGTGGAGCTGCCGGATAGGTATAGTATACTATGAATCCTAAAAGATTAACCAGTACAAAGGTTAAAGAGAAATACAGGAACTCCCGTTTACGGGTAAAAAACAAATAAGCGGCAAACCCTAACGGAACCGGTATCCAGCATAAGTAAAATAAGCCGGTAAGCACATCTAAGAAAGTCTGACTATGCAAGCGCCAGTATTCATTAGGCGTAAGCAGGCGGCCTGCCTCGTGTATACCAAAATAATGTTTTTCTAAATTATAAAGACTGGCAATATGGACATCACTGTATTTATAATTGGGAAAGGCCTTCATGTAATCAAAGATTATCCAGTATACGATGAAGATAGAAAAGCCCAGTACGAATTTGCGGGTAGTATCTGTAAGAAAATACAGGGAAAAGAAGATGCCTATCAGTACCAGCTGGTCGGTTTTAAAACCAACCAAAAAATAAGAGGTAACCAGATAGGCAACAGCTATAAGTACAACGGTAACAATGCTTTTAAAGTTTACCGCTGTACTTTTAGTAAGAACAAGGCTCATTTGGCTTTTTTGATGAAATCGGAGCCAAATACTTTGTCCCAAATAGGGGAGCTTACGCCATAACCTTTGCTTGGGTCTTGGTAGTGGTGCAACATGTGGTGCTGTTTAATGCGTTTCCACATACCACCTTTAAAGTTAAAGTGGTGTATAGCGTAGTGCGAAATATCGTAAATTAGATAGCCTACTAAAAAGCCCGGAAAGAAAGAGTAAATGTAAGTTGATGGTAATATCCAGTCGAACAAAAAGAATAAGGCCAAAGCCATAGGTATACTGGCCGAAGGCGGCATTACCAAACGCTTGGCATCGCTCGGGTAATCGTGGTGTACACCATGAAAAATAAAGTGAATACGCAAAGCCCATTCGGCTTTGGGTACAAAGTGAAACACAAAACGGTGAAGCACATATTCGGCAAACGTCCAAAAGGCTAACCCGGCTGCAAACAGGCCGAAGAAGCCGGCTGGAGTTACCACACTTTTAGTAAAAGCCAGGAAGCACAAATAACCGATAATCGGGATATAAACAAATAAAGGCACGGTCCAGTGTACCTTTGATAAAGCTTCTAAAAAGTCGCTTTTAAACATCCTTACAGACTCGCTGGAGTTGGAAACGTAATTTCTTTTCATCACTAATCAGGGTTTGAAACGTTCAGTAACTTCTTTACCAGTTGCCGGATCCGTTCCTTTAAATTCCACAAAACGCACGTTAGGAACCCAGAACGATCCTCCTTCAATTCTAACGAAAATTCGGTTAACTATGAATTGCCTTTGCGAAATTGTTGCGAAGATATGATATTTTCCGTCAGCGGCCTTCATTAGGGTAAGCGGAAATTTTTTGTATGACACAAACCTGATATCATACTTGCCATTACCCAATGGTTTGGAGGTCAATCCGTAGGCAAACTTACGCTGAATAAAGTTAAGTTCGTCTTTTTTACTGCCCTCGGTGTAACGTATCCAGTAAGCATGTACAGGCTGCTCGGCGTCGGGTTGGCCGTTTTCGCCTAAGTTTAGTTCGTAAACAATGGTGTTGGCATTAGGCGTACGTTGTACGTAAAATAAGCGGTTTACATTGGCTGGCAGCGCCTGGTAGGGATTGCCGGGCATCTGGTACAAATTCTTGGTTGTATCAGCAGGTAAATTTTCAGCAGCTTTTGCAGCAAACGGCAGCGTAACTGTTAACATGGCAAAAGCTGTAAGTGTATAAAGTAATCGGGTCTTCATGATTTAGTTATTCTCTCCGTTCTCAATCTCCAGCAAACTCTTTTTAGCGTCCATTAAGCGTTTAAAGGCCGTAATGTTAGTTAATACGGCCAAAATGGTGATAGGTACCGTAAACAGCGACATGGTTTCAAAAACGTGGTACGGTATACCCGGAACGTATAGTTTATAATTGCCGCCAATGTAGTTAGATGTAATGCCGCACAACAAGGCACATAAACCAATAGTCACTACACGCTCCGGCCGCTGCATCAGGCCGCCTTTACACTCAATGCCCAAACCTTCGGCACGCGCACGCACATAACTCACCATCATGGAGCCAATCAGGGCTATAAATGCAAATATCGAACTCAGGAAATAGTGGTTAGCTACCAGGTAATAGCAAATGCCCAAAAACATAATCAACTCACTATAACGGTCGAGTACCGAATCAAACAGGGCACCGAAAACCGATTTCATGTTACCTAAACGCGCTACCTGGCCGTCGAGCATATCAAACAAGCCGGCAAATAAAATCAGGCCGCCTGCCCAGGCCACCTCTGATAAGTCATCACGGGTGCCTTCTTCGGCGCCCCATATAAATATAGCGGCTACGCCAACATTCAGAATAAAACCAATAAGCGTTACCGCATTAGGCGTTAATCCCAGTTTTATCAAAACCTTAACAAACGGATCAATCACCCGGTAAATACCTAACTGGAGGTTGGTGCGTAATGAGGTTTGATGTGCCATGTAATAAATTATAGTAAAATTTGTGCTAAATTAATTAAAAAATAAATTGGAACCGGGTACGAATTCCCCAATCGGCAATGTTTGGATGGTCTAAATAATTAAAGCGCTTAACTAAGTCAATACGCATCACTTTAAAAATATTTTCGATACCCACGCTGCCCTCTACGTAAGGCTTGCTGCCCAGGCTATAGGTAATAGGAGCATTGTTGGCTTCTTTCGGAAATTCATATAAAGACGGGTGTAAGGCCGGATTGTTTTCATTTCTTATGCCTCCCCAAAGTGATTTAACCGAAGCCACCTCGCGCCATTTGAGTGCTTTAAACAATGGGATGCGGTTAAACAATAAACCATGAAAATGCTGGTCAATATTGATGCTGGCATAATGGTCGCTTACAAACTCCAAAAAGTTCATCAGGTTGTACGAAATAGGGTCGTAGGCAAAGGTTTGGTTAGCCCGGTGTATCGTTAGGAGCGGGTAGGGCACTTGCCCGAAGGTATTACCGCCCTCTAACCAAACATCAGCCTCGCCCAGTTTTTTCATAAAAAAGTGCTTGTAAATATTGAGCGATACTTTGTTATAGTTGTACTCGCCACCCAACACATCTTTTAATCCGGCTGTATAGTTAAGGGTGATGATGGGGTATTTGTTGATGAATGATTTGCGGAATACTTTTCCTTGTATAAACTCCTCGTGCGGCGCATAGCGTAACTGAAGGTTGGCTTCTGAGGTAGTGAGGCTGTTAACCTGATTACGCACACCATTAAACTGGTTGATAAAATATAATGAGCCTGCCGGTGATTGCGTTAAGCGACGAACCCCGGCCGAGATGGATAGCCGGTTGGTAAACTCTTTAACGTAATCAATCCGGTAATTATCATTGTACAGGTATTTGTCGTTATTACCCCGTTTAAAGGATAACAAGAAGTTGTCTTCGCGTAAAAACAGCAGCTCCTGGCCAGGAATACGGGTATCGCGCTGAAAGCTCGCTTTAATATAATGCTGCGGAAAGCGGTACGTCCAATTTTTATTGAACGAATAAAGGCCGCTTAGGTAATACTTCCATTTTTGGTCTTTAAATCCGTAAGCCGCGTACGTTTCAAACATCATGCGTTTGCTAAAATCGATGTTGGTACGCCCGCCAACCCTCAGTCTAAAACCTTCTACCGGGTTAAAGCTATAAAAGGCATTGGCCGGGCCAACATCTACCGGACCAAAAGTTTTATAGCCAAACAGCAGCAACTGGGCAATATCTACCGTGGTACGGTACGATTTCATCTTCCGCAGGCTATCTACGTTTTCGTAAACCTGGGCCTCCGCTTTGCTTAAAGTATCCAGCCTGTTTTTAGTCCAGAAATCGTTGCTGCGGTGTTTAACTTCGTCAGCAATAAGCTCATTAGGGTCGGCATAAGTCGTGTCGGCTCGCGGTACGTTTATTTTATAGTCATCGTAAACCAAATAGCGCTGACCAAATAGGCCTTTGTCTTGCTTTTTGGTGACGCCAAAATCTGCCGTGATACTGCTTTTACTTAAGTGGTAACGGCCGTCCGGACTTTTAGCAAAGTCCAGGTTGATGTGCATTTCCTTAACCCAGTTTAGGTTAATTTTGCGGTTAAGGGTTAGCTCCGCTTTTTGCACGGCATAGTTGCCATCCAACGTAATGTAGATGTTGCCTTCGTATAAAATATCGTTGGTATTGCGGGGCGTAAAGCTTAACTCTACCAGCTTGGTACCATCAACCACCACAGTATCGGTGATAAAGAATTTATAGTTTGATGGCGCGTTGTCTGATATAGGACTCAGGAACTCATTGGTTACTAACAAGGCACTGTTGGCGTAAATATCAACATCCTGGTATAAGTGCTTAAAGTATACTCCAATGCCTTCGCTATCTATAAAGTTACCAAAGTTGACGCTCTTTTCGCCCAGTACTTTAGTTTTGCGGCGTTCGGGATTTTTACTGTAATAATAATTATATACCTTCTCGGTCAGGTAAATAGGTAACAGGTTTTTACCCGGCGCCGAAGTAGTATCACGGTTATCCAGTAAAAACTTGTATTTACGGAACAGCTTTTTATTGCTGAACCCAGCCGAAACGTTGATGAAAGAAAAGTTTAAACGCTCGTAGCCTTTGTACTCGATATAATTGTAGCTTTCCGGGCGGTTCTTATCTTTATTGGCGATAACTTTACGGATGAGTTCTACAGCCGGATTATCACGGTTAGTATATTTCTTTTTCTTGCCCGATTGTACTGTTACCGTATTCAGTTCGGTACTTTCAGGTCTCAGCTTAACATTCACCGTTTGCTCCTTGCCGGGCATGATATTTACCGTTACAGTTTTATAACCTATAAACGATACCTGTAATTTGTTGAGCGATGTATTACTGGTTGACAAAGTATACCGGCCCTGTTCGTTAGTATTGGCGCCAATACTGGTACCCGGAAAAGCTACGGTAACATAACCCAATGGCCGATTATTGGCAGCATCGGTAACGGTACCTGTAATTATTGTGTTTTGTGCAAGCGCCATCAGGCTGCTGCACAACAGCAGTAAAAAGATAACAGGGGCTTTGTAATATGTATAGCGCATTGATGGAATAGGTAAAATATAGCTTGCAGCTTGTATCATTAATCGTTTAATAACGTAAGGTACCGGTGGGTGTATTGTGCCAACTTGCTGCTTTAACAATTTATATTTTAGCTAAGACGTTACTAAATAAAGTATGTTACGCTTATCATTAACTTATTAGCCGGTGTGTTTTATTACAAAAATAGTTATTTAAACGCTACTTCTTGTTTTCGAAAAGTAAAAAGTTAATCATTTGATTAAACGTAAACAGAGAGTGGTAGAAATGAAAAAACCGCTGTGGTGGCAGCGGTTCTCAATCGTGATTAGGTTTGGGCAATTACATAGCATCAACTACATCCTGATAGTAATCCAGGCCAAGATGAGTAATTAAGTCTTCACCCATCATGTGGCGCAGGGTATTTTGTAGTTTAGTTAACTGTTTAAATATATCATGCTCCGGTGCCAAACCAGGCGCTGTTTGCGGCGATTTCAAATAGAATGATAACCATTCCTGTATACCACTCATGCCGGCACGTTTAGCCAGGTCGATAAACAAAGCCAAGTCCAACGCAACCGGTGCTGCCAAAATAGAGTCGCGGCACAAAAAGTTGATTTTAATCTGCATTTTGTAGCCTAACCAGCCGAATATGTCAATGTTGTCCCAGCTCTCTTTGCTGTCGCCATGCGGAGGGTAATAGTTGATACGTACTTTATGGTACATGTCGCCGTACAAATCAGGATTAGCTTCGGGTTTGAAAATTTCTTCCAGCACGCTTAGTTTCGAAACTTCTTTGGTTTTAAAATTATCCGGGTCGTCCAACACATAGCCGTCACGGTTACCTAAAATATTGGTCGAAAACCATCCGTTAACGCCTAACGCGCGCGCAGCTAAACCTGGAGCTACGATAGTTTTCATCAGGGTCTGACCTGTTTTAAAGTCTTTACCGGCAATGGGTGTGTCGGTGTATTTAGCCAGTTCGACCAAGGCCGGAGTATCAACAGTGAGGTTAGGTGCGCCGTTTACGAAGGGAATGCCTAATTTTAACGCTGCATAAGCGTACAGCATGCTTGGTGCAATTAGTTTATCATCATTAGCTAAACCTTGTTCAAATGCAACGATGTTTTGGTGTACTTCCGACTCTTCGAAGTATACTTCTGTTGAGCCGCACCATAATACCACGATACGGTCCAGCCCATTTTGTTTCTGAAAGTTTTTGATGTCTTCCATCAGCTCATTGGCCATATCTAAACGGGTGCCGGTTTTAACGTGAGTGCCGTCCAGGTTTTTGGCGTAGTTTTTATCGAAAGCCGCTTTCATTGGTTTAATGGCTTCCAGTTCGGGCTTAACCGAGTGGAGCAGGCGCGAGTCTAAAACCTCGGCGTTAACCGCAGCTTCGTATACATTGTCCGAGTAAACATCCCAGCCACCCCAAACAATATCTTTCAAATCGGCCAGGGGCACAAATTCTTTGATTTTAGGATAGCGGTTTTCGGTTCTTTTACCTAAGCGGATATTGCCCATTTGCGTAAGCGCACCAATAGGTTTAGACAGACCTTTATTTACTGCTTCAACACCGGCAATTAGGGTAGTAGCAACCGCACCCAAACCCGGGATAAGTATGCCCAGCTTGCCGTTGGCAGGTTTAACGTTGTTTTCCATCTTATTTTTCTACTGTATTTGTATAATCACATCGACAGGTGTCGATTTTAATAAAAGTATTTATTGGCTTTGCAAGTATATGCAAATATTTATTTACTTAATCGTTTTCGTAGATAAATAAAAATTTATCCCTTACCAGTTTGATAAGGGATAAATTTTATAGCCACTTATGTTCTTTGTACCAATTGAGCGTTTCCTCCAATCCCCGGTTTAAATCGTATTGAGGTTTAAATCCAAGTTCGCGTTCTGCTTTTTCTATACTGCATATCCAGTTTACGGCTGTCAGCTCATTGAGCTTTTCAACGTTTAGTGCAGATGGCTTTTTAGTAATCCGGCTTAAACCCTCGGCCAGGCCTGCAATTACTCTAACCAGTCCCAAAGGTAAATGTACTCTGATGGTACTAACGTTGAGTAGGCGTTTGGTGATATTAGCCAGCTCGTAACGGTTATAACGTTTGCCGTCCGAAATCAGGTAAGCCGTTTGATGCCCTTTGGTTAATGCCAAAATACAAGCCTGTGCCAGGTCTTTTACGTAGATGAAACTCAGGGACTGGTCAATTTTACCAATGTAAGGTTCAAACCGGCCGGCAAACTGTTTAAGTACAATCAATATATCTTTGTCGCGCGGGCCATATACCGCAGTAGGGCGCAGGATGACGTAGTTAAGCGAGGTGATTTTTTTCAGCGCCTCTTCTGCCCGCTTTTTGCTATGCCCATAGGCGGTAACCGGTAGTTGAGGGTTATCTTCGTTCAAGATGCCTTCTACCGTGGTTAAGGGCCCTACGGCCGCCAGACTGCTTACAAAAACAAATTTTTTAATTCGGCCCGATGCTACCGCCGCTTTGGCCAGGTTTATGGTATAAGCAGTGTTCACCGCATCGTAATCTGCCGCCGAGTTGGCTTTGGTTACGCCTGCAGCGTGTATAATGTAATCGTACTGGTTTTGTTCAATTTCTGCCTGCAGCGCTTCAATACTGTTGAAGTTAGTGTAGGCATACTGTATATTCAGGTTTTTAAGATGGTCGGTTTTGCTGCTCTTGCGTACAGCAGCAAATACCTCAAGTCCGTTTTTTAAAGCCGCTTCAATTAAATGGAAACCTACAAAGCCACTCGCACCGGTAATTAATACCCTTTCGCTCATATCGCTTTTTCGTATATACGGTATTTTTTGTACGGGTCGCCGCCAATGGCTTCGATCGCCCGGTTTACCATATCATTATGTTCAAGCGTCCACGACGCTTCTGCATATTTTAAATCCTTACGGCGGTACTCTTTAATAATAGTACCATATAAACAAGCCTCAATACCCATTTTGCGGTAACCTTCAACCACACCCAAAAGCATAATGCGGATGCCTTGTATCTTCTTTTTGTTTAACAACAATTTAAAGATACCGGTTGGAAACAGTCTGCCTCTTTTAA
Source organism: uncultured Mucilaginibacter sp. (assembly GCA_964277815.1). GTDB lineage: Bacteria > Bacteroidota > Bacteroidia > Sphingobacteriales > Sphingobacteriaceae > Mucilaginibacter. Next base: position 13,789 of record CAXYKR010000222.1, read on the forward strand.
TGGTGCGCAAAATTTGATTCAAATCCGGGATGGCTACGCCAAAACCTACTATTTTGCCATCCTGCTCTGCTACGTAAGCAAAGTCTGGGTCTAAAATTAGCTTCAGGTCTTTTGCTGTATAGTCGAATTCCTCGTTGGTCATCGGGAAAAAGCCCATATTTTTGTCCCATGCGTGGTTGTACACCTCGCGCAGCTTATCGGCTTCTTCTTTAAATTTTTTGATATTGATTTTACGAATAACGATTTTGCTGTTGCGTTCCAGGCGCTCTTTCAGCCTGTCCAGCATCTGCAATGATTTATCGTTGTAGTTTTGGCCTTTCCAGCTCCAGGCAATCAGGTCAACCTGTTTGTGTAAACCGGCGCCCTCAAACAAATCCATGTAATAAGCCGGGTTGTAAGGCATCATCACCATCGGCGGGCTATCAAAGCCTTTAATCAGCAAGCCGCAGGTTTCGTTGGTGGATGGGTTAGCCGGACCTACCAATTTGTTGGCACCCTTTTCTTTGAGCCATTGGGTAGCTGTCTCAAAAAGCTTATTGGCAACTTCCTGGTTGTTTATACAATCAAAAAAACCAAAAAAGCCATCGCTGGCATTATTGAATTTGTTATGATTGGTATTAAAAATGGCGGCAATTCTGCCTACGAGTTTTTGATTGTCGTAAGCCAGGAAGCACTGTAATGAAGAGTGCTTATGGAAAGGGTGGGTGGTGAGCAGGTCGCGTTGTGCGATGAATAGTTCCGGAACATAATTTGAATCATTGGCATACAAATCATGCGGAAAATCTATAAAGGCGGCAAGTTCTTTTTTAGAACTTACCGCAACGATGTTAATCATATTCTTTCTTTAACGGTGGTTACGCCCACTTCTTTAAACACACGGGATATCTTGTCAACAGCTTCGTCAATCTGGGCGAAAGAGTGAGTAGCCATTAATGAAAAACGTAGTAAAGAAGAATCAGATGGTACCGCCGGAGATACTACCGGGTTAACAAACACGCCGTTATCCTGCAGCAGTTTGGTTACCATAAAGGTTTTATCGTTATCGCGTACGTAGATAGGAAGAATCGGGCTTTCGGTTGGGCCTAAGTCAAAACCTTCATCGGTAAGCAATTTCATCGCATAATGAGTATTGTCCCAAAGTTTGGCAATACGCTCAGGTTCAGTCTCTATAATATCCAGGGCAGCAATAACGCTGGCAACTGAAGCCGGCGGCATACTCGCGCTAAACATTAGTGAGCGAGCACGGTGTTTCAGATAATCGATAGTTTCGGCATCCGCAGCAATAAAGCCACCTAACGAAGCAAATGATTTACTAAAGGTACCCATAATCAGGTCCACATCATCATTCATGTTAAAGTGAGATGCAGTACCGGCACCATTTTTACCGATAACGCCTAAGCTATGCGCATCGTCAACCATGATGTTGGCGCCGTATTGTTCGGCTATGGCAGCTACTTCAGGTAATTTAACAATATCACCTTCCATACTGAAAATACCGTCAACAGCAATTACTTTAACCGCTTCTTCGGGCAGCAGGCTCAGCTTGCGCTGCAAATCCTGCATATCGTTGTGCGCATATTTAATTACACGTGAGAAAGACAGACGACTGCCGTCAATGATAGAGGCGTGGTCGTACTCATCTAAAATCAGGTAGTCGTTACGGCCGGTGATGCATGACAGCACACCTAAGTTAACCTGAAAACCTGTACTGAAAAGTACTGCTGCTTCTTTATCAACATACTGAGCTAAACGATTTTCCAGCTCAATATGAATATCCAGTGTTCCGTTTAAAAACCTTGACCCCGCACATCCCGTTCCGTACTTATCTGTCGCTTTTTTTGATGCTTCTTTAATTTTAGGGTGATTAGTTAACCCTAAATAAGAATTAGAACCAAACATCAGCACACGCTGGCCGTTTATCATTACCTCAGTATCCTGCCCTGACTCAATAGGCCTGAAAAATGGATATACACCTTTGCTCCTGGCATCCTTCGCACCGGTAAACTGAGCTATCTTCTCGTGTAGTCTTTTGCGCATGTATTAACCCTGCTTAAATTTTTTGTAAAAATACCAATCAGAAAGCTTAAAACTTATACTTGATTTGTAAATTTTTTAAAAGAGTAGTTTAACCCAATATTAAATAATCAGTTAATATACAGGTTAAGCGTATGTTATCTATCAGGCAAAGTAATTAAAAATTTTGTAAATCACGATTACGTCCGCTAAAAATGTTTTAGAAAATTTCAGAAATTTTACACTCACCAAACCGTTTGCTTTCCTATTGTAAAAATTATATGCCTTTAGTCGTATTAGTTGTAAAAAGCGCAATATTGCACCACTATTAATTGCGTTGCCACAAACCAATATTAGCGTTTGTGGTTCTCCTAACGCACAAGAGTGCTGCTCTATGAAAACAAATACTTGGCAATTTACCGTACTTCTGTTTTTTATATTGCCTGCTACAGCCTCAGCCCAATCCGTGCGCGACACGTTGGGAACGCTTACCCTGCAGCAATGTATTGACTTTGCCCTGCGTAACCAGCCCGCGGTTAAGCAGGCAAACATTGATGAGAATATCAACGAGCGTGATATCCGTATCGCCTTATCATCCTGGCTGCCGCAAATTAACTCGTCTGGCAGTTTTCAGCATTATTTAGAACGGGCAACTATAGTTTCGGGTGCTAATACAGGTACCGGCGGAACAGGTACGGGAAGCGGCACCGGCGTTGGAACAGGAACGGGTACCGGTGGCACTGGAGCAGGTACCGGTACGGGCACTGGAGGAACCGGCACTGGAGGAACCGGCGTAGGTACAGGAACCGGAGGTACTACCGGTGGGGCAGCTGCAACCGGCGGTAGTGCATTGGCGTTGGCTAATAACGTATCCTCATTAGGAGTTCAGGCCAGCCAGGTGATTTACAACAACGAGGTATTACAGGCATCAAAAGCTTCCAAATTTTCGAGACGTTATTACAAACAAAATACCCAGAGTGTTAAAATTGATGTGGTATCCAATGTAAGTAAAGCCTTTTTTGATGTATTGCTGTCGCAAAGACAACTCGACATTATTAATGAGGATATCACCCGGCTGCGCCGTAATTTAAAAGATGCAACCGTGCGTTACCAGGCTGGGGTGACTGATAAAATTGATGCTCGTCAGGCTACCATCGCCTTAAACAATTCGCTGGCATCGCGCAAGCAGTTGCAGGAAACCGTTAACAGCCGCATTGCTTATTTAAAGCAACAGATGGGCTACTTGCCTCAGCGCCCGCTTAATGTAGTGTACGACTCAACGCGGCTGCAACGCGAAATTGCAATTGATACTAACCAGGTACTTAACTTTAACAACCGTATCGAATATAGCTTGTTGCAATCGCAGCGTAACCTGCAGGAGGTTAATGTGAGTTATTATCGTTATGGCTTTTTGCCATCATTATCAGCCATTGGCTCATACAACCTGCTTTATTTTAACGACAAGTTTTCCAGTTTGTATCGTGATGCCTTCCCGACGGCTTTGGTTGGTTTGAGCCTGAACCTGCCTATTTTCCAGGGAACACGACGCCTGCAAAACTTAAGCAAGGCCAGGTTGCAGGTAAAGCGCGTTGACCTCGACATTGAGAATACCCGCAATGCTATCAATACCGAATATGTGCAGGCGCTGGCTAATTATAAAAGCAACTACAGCAACTATAAGTTTATCGGCGAAAACGTTGCCCTGGCGCAGGATGTGTATAATGTGGTGAGCCTGCAGTATCGCGAGGGTATTAAAACTTACCTGGATTTAATTGTGGCACAAACCGATTTACGCACGGCGCAGCTTAATTATTATAATGCGCTGTTCCAACTATTGTCGAGCAAAATAGACCTTCAAAAGGCGTTAGGCACATTACCGGTACAATAACAGAAATAACCATATGAAAAATAGATATACCTTATCAACACTCGCTTTGGGCTTGCTGCTTTGGGCTGGGTGTAAAAGCAAAGATAAAAATGCGGCAGCAGCGGCACCGCCGGCAACCCCGGTAAACGTTACCGAGGCTAAAATTATAAACTCCACCTATTACGATAAATACCAGGCTACCATAGTGGCGTTAAACAGCGTTGAGCTGCGCTCGCAGGTTGCAGGCTTTATTACCGGCATATTTTTTAAAGAGGGGGAAACGGTACCCAAAGGTAAATTGCTTTACGAAATTGACCGGCGCACTTATGAAGCGGCCTATCAGCAAGCGTTGGCTAACCAGGCCAGTGCCGAAGCCAACCTGGTTAAAGCACAAAAAGATGCCGACCGGTACACGTTTTTGTTAAAGCAGGATGCGGTTGCCCGCCAAACTTACGACCAGGCTGTTGCAACTTTAGCCACCAGCAAAGCGCAAGTACAAGTGGCCAGGGCAGGTGTGGCTACCGCGCGTACCAATTTGTCTTACTCGCAAATCAGGGCGCCGTTTACCGGACGTATCGGTATTTCGCAGGTAAGGCTGGGTGCACAAGTAACACCGGGCACTACCATCTTAAACACCATATCGAGCGAGCGGCCTATCGGAGCTGATTTTGTAGTGAATGAGCAGGACATAGACCGTTTTTACCGTTTGCAACGTCATACCACCGACTCTACCTTCAGACTTAAACTGAGCGACGGTAAAATGTATAACCAGGCAGGTACCATCTATGCTATCGACCGCGGCGTGAATAACCTGACTGGTACCGTTAAAATCAGGGTGAAGTTTGCTAACCCTCAAGATAGCTTGCGCGATGGTATGAGTGCAGTATTGAATGTATTAAACGATGAGTCAGGTAGTAAGATACAGATACCTTACAAAGCGGTAACCGAGCAAATGGGAGAGTACTTTGTGTTTTTGGCTCAGGATACCATTGCCAAACAGCAAAAAATTACGCTCGGCCCGCGTGTGCAGGATAACGTTATCGTAACCTCGGGTCTAAAAGAAGGGCAGAAAATAATTACTGAAGGTTTCCAACGCTTGCGTGATGGTGGTAAAATAACGTTGGGTATGCCACCGGCGCAAGGCGCACAAGGATCGGCTGGAGGTGGCGGCGCACAAGGAAGCGGGGCTGCATCAGGTAAACAGGGCGAAAAACCAAAGCAATAACGTACAGTGCAAGGCAGCGTAGGCTGCCATATTAAATAGCTTAAAAAGTTAACCGCTTAACACTGCCTGGCATCAGGTAGTGGTAAGCGCGCAAATTCATAACAGAATGATCGCAGATGTATTTATAAGAAGACCGGTTACCGCCATTGTTATTTCGATAGTAATTGTGGTGGTAGGTATATTGGCCATCACCAGCCTGCCTATCGGTCAGTACCCGGATATTACACCGCCTACCGTGCAGGTTACCGGTACTTATACCGGCGCTGATGCCCTAACGGTGGAGCAAACCGTGGCTACCCCGGTTGAGGTGCAGGTAAATGGTACGCCGGGTATGACTTACTTGCAAAGTAACAGTACCAGCAACGGGCAGATGAACATGACCGTTAACTTTGAGGTAGGTACCGATATTAACATTGCCGCGCTCGACGTGCAGAATCGGGTAAGTATTGCCCAGCCTACTTTGCCGCAGGAAGTACAGCGTTTGGGTTTAACCGTGCGTAAACGTAATCCCAGTATTTTGATGCTGGTAGCCATGTACTCGCCGAAAGGAACCCACGACGTAACGTTTGTGGACAACTACACCAACGTTTTTGTGCGCGACGCCTTATTACGTACCAAAGGTGTGGGCGACGTTTTTACCCGGGCCGACGATTTTAGTATGCGTATATGGCTGAAGCCGGATAAACTAGCTTCATATGGCATGACCGCGGCCGAAGTGACCGCCGCCTTACAAGAGCAAAACGTACAGGTAGCTGCCGGTACCGTAGGTGCGCCGCCACAATTAAACGGGCAGACTTTTGAGTACACCGTACTTACAAAAGGCCGGTTAGTAAAGCCCGAGGAATTTGAAAACATTATTGTACGTACTCAGCCTAATACCGGTGCGCTTGTGCATCTACGGGATGTGGCACGTGTACAATTAGGCAAGTTTAACTATACCGGTAACTCCTTTGTGGATGGCAAGCGAGCATCTTACCTGCTGGTTTACCAGGCGCCTAACAGTAACTCGCTTGAGACTGCCGAAGGGGTGTATGCAACCATGGACCAGCTTAAAAAAACGTTCCCAGCCGATATTAGCTATGTGGTGCCTTTCGAGTCAATCACCGTTGTAAAAGTTTCGGTGGAGGAGGTAATTCATACGCTGGTAGAAGCTTTGGGACTGGTAGTAATCGTAGTGTTCCTGTTTTTGCAAAGCTGGCGGTCAACGCTCATTCCGGTACTGGCTATTCCGGTATCCATTATCGGTACGTTTATCTTCTTTATACCGTTGGGCTTTACTATCAATACGTTGACTCTATTCGGTTTCGTTTTGGCCATTGGTATTGTGGTGGATGACGCCATTGTGGTGGTCGAGGCCGTACAGCATTATATGGATGAGGAGGGGCTATCGCCGCGTGAGGCTACCGAGCACGCCATGCGAGATATATCGGCACCGGTTATTGCTATTGCCTTAATTCTGGCGGCGGTGTTTGTGCCGGTAGGTTTTGTGCCAGGTATTGTGGGAAGGCTTTACCAGCAGTTTGCGATTACCATTGCTATCTCGGTACTTATTTCGGCATTTGTGGCACTCTCACTTACTCCAGCTTTATGTATTTTACTGTTGAAACCGCACAAAATCGACGAAAACTCCAAAGGTTGGCTCGACAGATTTTTCTACAAATTCAACAACTGGTTTGGTCGGGTTACCGGTAAATACGAAAAAGGGGTTGATAAAAGTATCAAAGGCTCCCGGTGGATTATCGTGTTCCTGGTTTGTATAATTGTAGGTACTGTTTTCCTGTTTAAAGGTAAGCCATCTGGCTTTTTACCGATAGAGGATGAAGGCCGTATTTATGTTACCTACGATTTACCCGAAGGCTCATCAACCCAGCGTACAGTAGACATGCTAAAGCGCATGATGGGGACGCTGGATAGTATTCCGGGTATCGGTCACTACGCTGCCTTGGGTGGTTTGAACGCGGTAAACTTTGCGAGTAAATCAAATAGTGCTACTATATTTGTGCAGCTAAAACCATGGGATGAGCGTAAAGGCGACGGCGAGGATGCTGCAGGTATTGTGGCAACCTTACAGCAAAAGTTGGCTAAGTATAAAGAAGCCAGCGTAGTGGTGATTCAGCCGCCGGCTATCCCGGGTTTGGGTAACACTGCAGGCTTCTCTTTCATCTTGGAAGAAAAACAAGCCGGAGGCGATATCAAAAACTTCGAGAAAACACTGCAGGGCTTTATCGCTGCGTTAGGAAAGCGTCCGGAAATTTCGCGTTCATTCTCATTCTTTACGGCCCGTACACCGGCCTACCAGTTAACTGTCGACCGCGAAAAGGCTAAACGACTGGGTGTGCAGATTTCGGATATCAACAGTGCCATTCAAACGTACCTGGGTAGTGCTTACATCAACGACTTCACTATTTACGGGCGTAATTTTAGGGTAGTAGCACAGGCAGATACGGCTTACCGTACCAGCATCCAAAATCTGGGGCAGTATTTTGTGCGTAATTCATCCGGCAATATGCTGCCATTGAGTACGGTAACCTCATACAAAATCATCGAAAACGCACCGCTGATTTCGCACTACAACCTGTTCCGTTCTGCCGAGATTAACGGTAGCCCGGCGCCGGGTTACAGTAGTGGTGACGCTATTAAAGCCTTGCAGGAAACCGCAGCGCAATACCTGCCCGAAGGTTATGGTTATGAGTTTTCGGGTTTATCACGCGAGGAGATGCTGTCCGGCTCTAAAACGGTATATATCTTTGCGTTATCTATCGGCTTTGTGTTTCTGTTTTTGGCAGCGTTGTACGAGAGCTGGTCGGTACCATTTTCGGTGTTATTGGCTGTACCATTGGGGGCTTTCGGTGCCATATTATTCTTGACGTTATTGCCCAAGCTGACCAACAACGTATATGCGCAAATCGGTTTAATTACCCTCATTGGTTTGTCGGCCAAGAACGCGATTTTGATTGTGGAATTTGCCAAGGAGCGGGTAGATGCCGGGCACGAATTGGAGGAGGCCGTACTCGAAGCGGTAAGGCTGCGTTTGCGACCTATCATCATGACCTCGCTGGCTTTCATATTAGGTGTTGTGCCGCTGATGATTGCCTCAGGCGCAGGTGCCGAAGCGCGTAAAACTATTGGCTGGACCGTATTCGGCGGTATGTTGGCCGCAACATCGATGGCTATATTTGTGGTGCCGGTTTTATATTACCTCATCACCAAGTTTGCCTACGGTAAAGAAAAACTCGAAGAGTTGCAGCGCAACCGTAAAGACAAAGAAGGCGACCACGGCAAAGCATTGCCCGAAGCGTAAACTCATATAAAACACAAGCGCCCGTTCTGTTACAGAACGGGCGCTTGTGTTTTATGCAAATAAGCCGGATGGTCTACCTGTTTAAGGCTTTCTGATTTCGCCGCATCATTGTCGTCAGCACCACACCCGTTACCAAGCCCGAAAACACTCCGGTGAATATGGCCTGTTTAGTAGGGAACGCTATCAAAATCAGGATTAATGTTGTTATTGCTCCTGAAATGATAAAAGCAGTGAAAAAGGTGGCGGTTAAATTTTTCATAACGAGTTGATTATCGTGATTCTAAATAACAGAAAATATATTCATCATCAAAGTTTTTGCCCACGTAAAAATTCGTCAATTCCCATCCTCTTTTTGCCTTCTAACTGTACATCGGTAAGATGGATGTAGCCATTGCTGCAGGCAAATTTCAGATACGTTTTATTGTCGGTATCGTATTGACCGGCGATATGTTGCGGTGCCGTGGTTTCTTTGGTAGCATCGTAAATTTTGATGGTTTTACCGTTTAGTTCGGTAAATGCAGCGGGGTAAGGGCTCAGTCCTCTGATGAGATTGTAAACTTTGCCTACCGGCTGGTTCCAGTCAATGCGGCAATCTTCTTTAAAAATCTTAGGGGCATGTTTTAATTCTTGCCCTTCAGCCAGTTGTTCCTGCGGTTGTTCGGTATAGCGGCCACTTTCAATGGCTTTTACGGTTTTAACCAGCAGGCCCGCGCCTTTGTGCATTAAACGGTCATGATACTCGCCGGCAGTTACATCATCAGCAATTGATATCTTCTCCACAAATAAAATATCGCCGGTATCAATTTCCTGTTTCAGAAAAAATGTAGTTACGCCGCTTTCGGGCTCGCCGTTAATAATGGCCCAGTTAATAGGTGCCGCGCCGCGGTATTGCGGCAGCAGCGAAGCGTGCAGGTTGATAGTGCCTTTAGGCGGCATATTCCAAACCACCTCGGGCAGCATCCTGAAAGCTACGACCACCTGCAGGTCGGCGTTTAAAGCCTTTAATTCTGCCAAAAAATCCGGGTCTTTTAATTTTACCGGTTGCAATACTTTTAAGCCTTTTTCGACAGCGAATTTTTTTACGGCCGATTCGCTGAGCTTTTGGCCACGCCCAGCCGGTTTGTCGGGCGCAGTAACTACGCCTACAATCTGGCTGCCCGCCTCAATCAGGGCTTCCAGCGAAGCCACCGCAAACTCGGGCGTACCCATAAAAACAATTTTCATAGTTGCAGAGATGTAATATTTTAAGTTGATGTATTGAAATTTTTACTGCTATACAAAAGATGCATTACCCGTTATTGTTTGCACAATAACCATAGTTGTTACATCCATTTTAATTGTACAGTAAGTACTTTTTGCGTGTTTGCTTAAACTTGCTTAATGCCGGTTCCCAGCTGTTTCTGATGGCAGTTTCGGTCATGCCGGCTTCAATCTGTTTACGCAGCTGTTCGTTACCCGCAAGTTTGGTAAAGTAAGCATTAAAAAACTTGTCTTTCTGCGGAAACTTTTGATAAATATCCATTAACCACGATAAGTTGAGTTTACCGCTTTTGCGCAGCAACTGGGTATCGTAATTACGCAGGTCGATACCAAAGCATTCTACATTTTTTTGCGGCGGGTTATCGCTCACGCCGGGTATACTCACGGGGGTAAAAGAAAAGCTGTAAATGCCCCTAAACAACGGGTGCCCCGCCACCTGGAACGGAAACGTGGTGCCACGGCCCAAACTTAACGTCGTGCCCTCAAAAAAGCAAATGCTTGGGTAAAGCAAAATGGATTGCTGGGTATTTAGATTAGGCGACGGATTGACCAGCAAGGTATAAGGCA
>CAXYKR010000223.1:0-3856 GCA_964277815.1 uncultured Mucilaginibacter sp.
GGCAGCAATTTTTAGACAAAGCCAACGAGTTGAACCTCGAAATATGCTCGTTGGGCATGACCGGCTTTTTCGCGCAATCATTTGCTAAACGCGATGGCGTAGATCGTATGGTGCAGGATTGCATTGACACCATGAAAGCCATGAATGTTAAAGTGGCTTTTTTGCCGCTGGGCGTCAACAGCGATTTATCCAAAAATCCAGAATTACGCCCTGCAGTAATTGAGCGTTTAAAAATGATTGCCCCCAAGGCAGAACAGGCCGGTGTTATTATTGGTATCGAAACTTCCCTGAATGCCGCCGACGAAGCGAAACTGCTGGATGAGGTTGGCTCCAAAGCCATCAAAAGCTATTTCAATTTTGCTAACGCGTTGGATAACCGCAGGGATGTAAGCGAGGAGCTAAAAATACTCGGCAAAAAGCGTATTTGCCAGATACATTGCAGCAATACCGACGGCGTTTGGCTGCAAAACGACCCGGAAATTGATTTAAAGAAAGTCAAAAAAACACTGGATAAGATGAAATGGGAGGGTTGGCTGGTCATCGAGCGTTCGCGTGATGCCAAAGACCCGCGCAACGTGAAATGGAACTTCAGCGCCAATACGGCTTACGTTAAATCGGTATTCCAAAACGGATAAAAAATCATATCAACGCAAAAAACTGACAAATAACAGCTAATAAATTCACATGAAATCCGCCTGTAAATATATATTATGTGCTCTATGGATAACCCTGGTTTCCATAAGCGTACAAGCAGCGGATATCTATGTATCGCCGTCGGGCAATGACATTAATTCCGGTACGCAGCAGCAGCCCAAAGCTACACTGAACGCTGCCCTGCGCCAGGCGCGTGAGTTACGCAGGTTAAATGATGTAACAATCAAAGACGGCATACACATCATCGTGTCAGGCGGCAATTATCAATTAAACGAACCGGTATTTATCCGGCCGGAAGATTCGGGAACGGCTCAGTCGCCGACTTGGATAGAAGCGGCGCCAAACCAAACGCCGGTTTTAAGCGGCGGTGTTAAGGTGAGCGGCTGGAAAAAGTTGAGTGCATCCGTTGCAGGTTTGCCTGTTAACGCCCAGGGTAAGGTTTGGGTAACTGACTTGCCATTGTATCAAGGTTCGAAGTTTCAGTTCAGGCAATTGTGGGTAAACGGCCGCAAAGCAATCCGTGCCCGCGAGAGTGATGATAACGACCGGATGAGCCGGATTTTGTCGGTCGACAAGATAAAGCAGGAAACGTGGATTCCGACGCCATCGGTAAAGCTGCCTGCTAAAGCCGGACAGATGGAGATGGTCATTCATCAAATGTGGGCTATAGCCAATTTGCGCGTTAAAAGTATGACGACGGAGGGCAACAAAACTAAATTAACGTTTCAGCAGCCTGAGAGCCGTATCCAGTTTGAGCATCCCTGGCCGGCAGCCGTTATTGATAAAAATAATCAGCAAAATGGAAACTCAGCCTTTTACCTCAGCAATGCCATCGAGTTTTTAAATCAGCCAGGCGAATGGTTTGCCGACCAGAATGCTGGTAAACTATACTATTGGCCGCGCATCGGCGAAAATATGACCCAGGCTGAAGCGATTGTGCCAGCCTTGCGAACGTTACTACAAATTACCGGCACGCCCGACCGGCAGGTGAGCTATGTTTACATTAAAGGTATCGGTTTTGAATATACCACGTGGTTGCGGCCATCGCAGCAAGGTCACGTACCACACCAGGCTGGTATGTATATGCTGGATGCTTACAAATTGAAAATTGCCGGCACGCCCGAAAAAGCCGGGTTAGAAAATCAGGCATGGGTGGGCCGTCCCGCTGCCGCTGTTGAGGTGGCCTATGCACACCACACCGGTTTTGAGCAGTGCCGTTTTGAACACATGGCTTCAACCGGCTTGGATTATCAGCGCGGCACACGTGATGATGAAATTAAAGGTAATCTTTTCAAAGATATTGGCGGAACGGCTATTCAGGTTGGAACTTACTCGGATGAAGCTGTAGAGGTTCATTTGCCTTATAATCCGTCCGACTTGCGCGAGGTATGCACCAACGAAAAGGTGAGCAACAACCTGATTACTGATGTAACTAATGAAGACTGGGGTTGCGTGGGCATTGGTGCCGGTTATGTCAAAAACATCAACATCGAGCATAACGATATCAGCGAGGTATCTTACTCAGGCATCAGCATGGGGTGGGGATGGACCAAGCTTAAAAATGCGATGAGCAATAACCGCATCTACGGTAATAAAATTCATCGTTACGGCAAGCATCTGTATGATGTGTCGGGCATTTACACCTTATCCGCCCAGCCCGGCTCGATTATCGAAAATAACTGCATCGATAGTATTTACCAGGTACCCTACGCGCACGACATGCATCATTGGTTTTATTTGTATTGCGATGAGGGCTCATCAGGCTTTACCGTGCGTAATAACTGGTGCCCGGCAGACAAATTTTTGCAAAATGCCAACGGCTCTAATAACCAGTGGACCAACAACGGGCCAACGGTAAGTGAGGATGTAAGACAAAAAGCCGGATTACAAAAAGATTATCTGGCTTTATTAAAATACATTGTTCCGGCAGATAAACGAGAGTCTGTTAATCATATAGGCTACGACATCAAAGCCGATAAGCCGCAGGTAATTGAACTGGTGGTCGAGAAAGGCCAAACGCCCGATGTGGCCAAAGTGAAAGATTTGTGCGTACGTAACGGCATCCCGGTATCGTCGGTTTACCAGTGGCAAAACCGGCTGGCTATATTCGGCAATATTCCTAACGCCGAGCGCATCGCGCAGCAACTCAAAACCCTATTTAACGGAGCAGAGGTAAAAAGTTACAGTACGCCTTTTTACACCTTTAACGCCCGGCAGTATTGCGGCCCAAGTAGGGCTGTGGCAAAAGAGTGGGATAATATTGTGCTGACCGCTAACCTGGTAAGCGACTTAAAAAAGCAGCAGGAGTATTTAGATTATCATGCCAACCAGTTTCAAAAATGGCCTGAGGTGGCCAAAGGCTTTTGTAATGCCAGTTTTCAGCAGTTGCTGGTTTATAAAAACGGTAGGCAACTGATGCTCATTATCAGCATACCTAAAGGCGAAAGCCTGGATAAACTGAATCCCAAAACCACGGAAAATAACCCGCGTGTAAACGACTGGAACGCTATCATGAAACAGTACCAGCAGGGCGTGAGTGGCACCAAACCGGGCGAGGTTTGGGTATTTATGCAACCGGTAAAGCAATCTTAAACATTATATAAACCAACATCATCGATTATACAACCCATGTTAAAATTAGGCATTTTAGGATTAGGCGAAGGCCGCAGTACCATGTCGGCGGCGCTGCAAAGCTCCAAAATAGAACTGGCCATGGTATGCGACCGCAACCTGGACATGTGCAAGCGCCGTGCCTGGGAATTTGGCTTCGACAACTATACTACCGAATACCAGGATATGTTGAACCATCCTGACATAGATATTATCGCAATTTATACGCCCGACCATTTACACGCCGACCACATTAAACAAGCATTACTGGCCGGCAAGCATGTGGTGTGTACTAAACCCCTGGTTGATGATTTGAGCCGTGCTAATGAGCTGATGGAAATTTCGGCGCAAACCGGTAAAAGGGTTTTTGTGGGTCAAAGTTCTCGTTTTTTTGAGCCCGCCAAACGCCAGCAAAAAGATTTTAAGGAAGGCTTGATAGGTGAGTTAATCACTGTTGAGTCGCACTATCATGCCGACCACCGGTGGTTTTTAGAAAAGCCATGGGCTTTGGAAGATGCCTTTAAATGGTTGTACGGTGGCTTAAGTCACCCGGTTGATTTTATACGTTGGTATCTGCCCAACATTGAGGAGG
>CAXYKR010000224.1:0-18472 GCA_964277815.1 uncultured Mucilaginibacter sp.
GTTTGATGGTATCTGTTTGTGCATGCAGCTGTAAGCAGGTAAGCCATGCGGCAATCATCAGCACAAATCTGTAAGTCATAGGCGGCAATACACTTATTTGTTAAGGGTGGCAAAGATACATAACTTCAATTATCACTAATTAGTATAACCTTAATTTGACGGCATATTTTGTGTTTTCAGGTTATTGTAATTAATTTTAGCGCATCAGCATAGCTGGGTTAGTGTATACGCCAACCATAGCAAAAGGGTTTTACAAACTGTAAATCAGCGGCTTTGGTGATGGTTGTAAAATGTTTTAGCGTCAATTATCACTTTTTTAAAAAAGCGGCGTTATAGAATGTACCCGAAGCCTATAATTATTTTAAAGTATGGAAAACAAATCTGAACAAAATTCCAAAAAGAACTCGAACGTTATATACTTCCTCGTGGTAGTGGTAGTGGCCTTGTTGGGTACAGACGTTTATCTATGGCTGCAAAAAAAGAAAGATGTAGCCAAAGTGGTATACCAGAGCGAGGACGAAAAGCACCGTTTGCAAACAGAACTGGATAGTTTAGAGGCACAGATTGAGCAGGTTAATACAGGTAAAGCCAAACTTTCGGCCGAAATGCAGGCCCGTACTGACTCATTGCAGGCCAAAATTGTGGTGCTTAAAAGAGCGTTAGCCAAAGGCCAGCTTACGGTTAACGAACTTAAAAAAGCACAGGAAGACATTAAACAACTGCGTTACTTTGTTACTAAATATACCGCTGATATTGAAGAGTTGCGTCAGCAAAACGAATCATTAACTACCGAGCGCGATACCCTGAAACACCAGGTGGCTACCGTATCTCAAAAAGCAAGCACCTTAGAGCAGCAAAACCAGGAGCTGAGCGGCAAAGTAAAAGTGGCCTCGGCCTTAAAAATGGGCGCTGCTGAAGTAGTAGCTTACAAAGTAAAAGGCAGCGGTAAAGAAGTTGATGTAAACCGTGCCGGTCCGGCTAAAAAAATAAAGGTCAACTTTACCATAGCCAGTAATCCGGTGGCCGAAAAAACAATGCACGATATCTATATGCGTGTAATTGACCCAGCCGGAAATCTATTGGTGATGAGCGATAGCGGCGTGTTTACTGCCGATGGCCAGGAGTTGCAGTATACCTACAAAACTTCGATTGATTATAAAGATGATGGTACTACATATACCATTGACTGGACTAACCCTAACAAGTTTGTTAAAGGCACTTATACCGTATTGTTATACTCTGATGGTGCCACCATGGGCAAAACCGAATTTAAGTTAAAGTAATTCAAACTGATTAATATTCATCCCCGGTTGTTCAGCACGGCCGGGGATTTTTTATGCACTACTGTTAATTAATGACAGGTAATGTTTATTGACGAATGTATCTTTCGTCAATTTAAACGCTTTACAGTTTCACAAGTCAAAAATCAACAAAGAATAAAAATGAAAAAATACAGCATCCTGATGGTAGCCTTACTGATGTTTACCGCAGCATGGGCCCAGGTTAAACAAACCGTTACCAAATCGTCGGTTACCTACGAGATTAAAAACATGGGCATCAAAACCAATGGCAAATTTGGCGGTGTACAGGCAGATATTAATTTTGATAAGGCTAACCTGGCTGGTAGCAGCATTGAGGCCAGTATTGATGTTAATACCATCGACTCTGACAATGCCATGCGCGATAACCATTTAAAGGCCGACGATTATTTTGATGCCGCTAAATATCCGCGCATTACCATGAAGTCAACTTCCTTTAAACAGAAGGGTGGTAACAACTTTGTCGGAATGTTTAATATCACCATAAAAGGAAAAACAAAAGCTGTTGAAGTGCCTTTTACTTATACCGATAGCGATAACACAGCATTATTTAAAGGCAGCTTTAAAATTAACCGTCAGGACTTTGGTGTGGGCGGTAAAAGCATGGTACTGGCCGATGATGTTAATGTTACGCTTGCGGTAGAAACCAGCAAATAACGTTAATACCTTTTATGGGCAGTTGTATAAGTGCAATAGGCACCGCTAATCCGGATAAAAAAGTTACACAGCAGGAGGCCTACCACTTTATGGTAGACGCATTTAGCTTAAGCCCTGACCATGCCCTGCGACTCAAAAGTATTTATGACAACTCGGGCATTGATTACCGTCATACCGTAGTTGACGATTTTGGCGCCGAGCGTGCCGATTATAAATTTTTTGAACCCACACCTGATTTAGAACCCTTTGTAACTACCGAAAAGCGGCTACAGCTTTACCAGGAAAAAGCTATACAGGTAGCTTTAAGTGCCGTAAAGCATTGCCTGTCGGAGTACGAAGCAGAAATTACCGCACAAATTACTCACCTGGTAACCGTAAGCTGCACAGGTATGTACGCGCCGGGCATTGATATTGATTTGGTAGAGCAGTTGGGTTTGCCACGCACTACCGAGCGTATTTGCATCAATTTTATGGGATGCTATGGCGCTATCAACGGTTTAAAAACGGCAGATTATATATGTAGGGCTAACCCCGAAGCCAAAGTGCTGGTGGTAAGCGTTGAGCTTTGCACGCTGCATTTTCAAAAACATAACACCTTAGACAACTGGGTAGCTAATTCGCTGTTTGCAGATGGTGCAGCAGCGGCATTGGTAGAAAATACTACCCATAAAACAGACTTCAGGCCGGGGCTCGAACTATCGAGCTTTTACTCTGAGTTTATGCCCGAAAGCCGGAACGAGATGGGCTGGTTTGTGGGTAATACCGGGTTCGAGATGAAGTTAACATCTAAGGTATCCAAGCAAATCAAAAAGCATATTAAAGGCGTAACCGACCGGTTACTGCAGCGTGCCGGTTTAAAAGCTGAGCAGATTAGCACCTACGCCATCCATCCGGGAGGTAAAAAAATACTGGAGGCGGTTGAAGAGGCCTTAGAGCTACCTGAAGAAACGAATGCTTTTGCCTACGAGGTGCTGCGCGAATACGGCAACATGTCGTCAGCTACCATTTTGTTTGTGCTGCAAAAAATCATGAAGGCCGGTAAGCTTTCGGGTTCCAATATTTTAAGCTATGCATTCGGGCCGGGACTTACGGTAGAGGGCATGGCGCTTAAAATTCAGTAAAGACGATGGTTGATGTGGTGATTGCAGGCGGCGGTTTGGCCGGACTTTTCAATGCCCTGGCATTGAGTCGCGCCGGGTTGCAGGTTATCGTCATTGAAAAAAAATCATATCCTTTTCACCGTGTTTGCGGCGAATATCTATCCAACGAAATACTTCCTTTTTTAGAAACGCTGGGCATTGATGTGTTTAGTTTGGGGGCGTCTCGCATCAACCGCTTAGAGGTTACGGCTACATCGGGTGCCCGGTTAACACAAGAACTCGACTTGGGTGGTTTTGGCATAAGCCGTTATAAACTGGATAATTACTTATATAAATTATGCCTTGAAAAAGGCGTGAAGTTTTTGCTGAATACTCAGGTTGATGATATTGCTTTCGTCAATAATGCCTTTACCGTAGTAACACGAGATTCAACTTTGGAAGTACCGCTGGTAATTGGTGCTTTTGGTAAGCGTTCTAATTTAGATAATAAGTTGAACCGTGCCTTTTTTCATCAGCGTAGTCCCTATGTGGGTATCAAGATGCATGCACGGTTAAATTTTCCAGATGATGTTATCCAGTTAAACAGTTTTAAGAATGGATATTGCGGAGTATCGAAAATCGAAGATGACCGGTATTGCATTTGTTCGCTGGCACATCGTAATGATTTGCGCAAGCAGGGCAGCCTGGAGGCCTTGCAAGAAAACGTGATTAACAAAAACCCGTACCAAAAAGAAATTTTTGACCAGGCCGAGTGGTTGATGGACAAGCCGGAGGTAATTAACGAAATATCGTTCCGCAAAAAACTACCGGTTGAACAACACATTTTGATGAGTGGCGACACGGCCGGCATGATTGCACCTTTATGCGGCAACGGCATGACTATGGCCATCCATTCGGCCAAAATACTATCTAAAATTATTTTACAATATTACCGGCCCGGACGAGCGTTTCCGTTTGAGCAACGATTGGCACTGGAGCAAGCCTATCGCAGTGCCTGGAATGCACAATTTGCCCGCCGACTATGGGTGGGGCGGCAGTTGCAGCGGGTGTTTGGCAATAACCAGGTGATGCATTGGGCCGTTCAAACTTTTAATCGGTTGCCTCGTGCAACCAACTGGTTGGTTCAGCAAACCCATGGCCGGGCGTGGGAGTAATGGCAAGCTTTTGCCTTAAAACGTAATTTAAAAATGAAGAAAACGATTGCCATAGATATGGATGGCGTACTGGCCGATATAGAAATGCAGATCTTAAACTGGTACGAGCGCGACTACGGCATTAAGTATACCCGCGATTACCTGGTAGGCCGTTCGTCTGACACATTTTTTCCGGAAGAGGGCTTGGTGCGGAAATATATTTATACCCCTGGCTTTTTTCAAACCATTCCGCTGATGGATGGCGCCGTAGAGGCAGTACAGAAGCTGATGGAAAATTTTGAAATTTACGTGGTATCTGCTGCGATGGAGTTTCCGTTAAGTTTACCCGAAAAGCTGCACTGGCTTAATCATCATTTTCCTTTCATTAGCTGGCGTAACATTATTTTTTGCGGCGATAAAAGTATTATCAATACCGACTACATGATTGACGACTACCCCAAAAATCTCGACCATTTTAAAGGAAAACCAATTATGTTCACCGCCTATCATAACACTACCCTCAACCATCATCAGCGGGTAAACAACTGGGATGAAGTGATTATTTTTTTAGAAGCTGAAGCTTAAAACTATGGCCAACCTGCACAAACGCATTACCGGGGTAGACGAAATTATGGATGACTTTGCCCTGCCGGCCGATGAGCTTGACCCGGTACTAAAGGGTTTAGGCGATTTAAATGCATGGTTTGGCGGGCATAAAGCATTGATTAAAGCGTTACAGCAGTTTCCGGTAGCTGCCAATAATCACATCAGCGATTGGGGTTGTGGCGGCGGCGATGCTCTGCAGGCCATTGCCGACTGGGCACAAAAAAAATATTTAACCTTGCATTTGACCGGTGTAGATGCTGCCCCGGCAGCTGTAACCTACGCACGGCGCGCAACGGCGGCCTACGCTAACATCGACTACCTACAAACTGATGTCATGAGTCCGGACCTGCGGACTAATCAGTTTGACATCGTTTTGTCCAGCTTGTTCTCTCATCATTTTGAGGACGATGCCTGGGTTGCACTGGTGCAAAAAATGCTCGGTTGTTCCAGGCGCGGTGTTATCATCACCGACTTGCACCGGCACTGGCTGTTGTACTACTCACTGAAGTTTATATTCAAGTTTATCATCCCCAATCCCATGATGGCGCACGACGGGCCACTGTCGGTACAGCGGAGTTTTAAACGTAAAGAGTTAAAAGCATTGCTGGAACGGGCCGGGGTTAAGCGATACCACATCACCTGGAAATGGGCTTTCAGGTGGCAGGTTATCATATATAAAGATTAACTTTGTGCTATGAAACTCAGTGTACTGGTATTTATTAATGCACTGGCGGTAGCCTTAGCTTTATCAGGTGTCAACTTTTACTTTCAACACAAGTGGTATGATGTAACCATCACATTTGTGGTAGGCTTCATTACCAGCTACATTGTTTTTTACTACCTCATCGAAAAATATCTTTATTCGAAGATTAAGCTCATTTACAAACTGATTCATAATCTTAAACTGGGCCGCGACCTGCGCGATGCCTTGGGCGAATCAACCAGTGTTGACCCCATTGGCGATGTAGAGAAAGAAGTAAAAGACTGGGCACGCGAAAAAAAGGTAGAAATTGAGGAACTGCGCCGGCAGGAAAAATTCCGCAAAGAGTTTTTGTCCAACATCTCGCACGAATTTAAAACACCCTTATTTGCTATACAAGGCTATATCGAAGCTATTTTAGATGACGAGGCCGACGATAAGGACATGACGCTGCAGTTTTTAAAGAAAGCTCAGCGTAATGTTGACCGATTGAGTTACCTGATTAACGACCTGAACGAGATATCCAAGCTTGAAACCGGCGAAATCCCTATCAATTACACCAAATTCAGGATTAACGATTTGATTAAGGAGGTATTTGAGCAGCTGGAGCTTAGGGCCAAGCAGCACCATATCAAATTAATATTTAAGCAAAAGTATGACGAGCCATTTTTAGTGCGAGCCGACCGCGACAAGATATGCCAGGTGCTCATTAACCTGATTGATAATTCTTTTAAATACGGCAAGCAGGGCGGCAGTACCTCAGTCAGTTTATTCGAACTGCACGACCAGATACTGGTAGAGGTAACCGATGATGGCGCCGGTATTAACGAAAAGCATTTACCGCGTTTGTTTGAACGATTTTTTAGGATAGACAGTAGCCGTTCGCGCGAGGTTGGTGGCTCGGGCTTGGGTTTGGCTATTGTTAAGCACATTATTGAGGCTCACCAGCAAACCATCAACGTACGCAGTACCGAAGGCGTTGGTTCTACTTTTGGGTTCACCTTGCAAAAAGTAAAGCAGTTGCCGTTTCAAATGTTACCTGTATTAAAGAGTTAACATTAATTTAACATAATCGAGTTACCTTTGCACAAACTATTGTATCAAAATGTCACTAAACAGCATATTCCAGTATTTTGTACCGAAGGATAAAAAAGTATTTTTTCCGTTGTTTGAGCAAGCTGCCAACAATGTGGTAGCCATGGGTACTGTTTTGGTTGAGGCCGTAAACAGTAAAAACGCTGGGGAGCGTACTGAGCTGTTTAAAAAAATTGACCAGTTAGAAAACAGAGGTGATGAGTTAACACACCAGATTTACCTGGAATTAGGCAAAAACTTCATCACGCCTTTTGACCGTGAGGATATTCACGCTTTAGCGACCGCTATTGATGACGTTGCCGACTATATCCAGGGCTCTGCCAACCGTATGCTGTTGTATAACATTGAAGAATACACTGAGCCGATTTTAAAGCTGTCTGAATTGATTTTGCAGGGAAGTGTTGATTTGGAGAAAGCAGTTAAAGAGTTAAAAGACCTGAAAAACGTACGTAATATAGCAGACTCTTGCATTCGAATTAACAGCGTTGAAAACCAGGCTGATTATGTATTTGACCGTGCCGTTGCTGATTTGTTTTTATACGAGAAAGATGCCCTGCGCCTGATTAAGTACAAAGAAATATTAGCAGCCTTAGAAACCGCAACCGATATGTGCGAAGACGCTGCCAATGTAATGGAATCTATATTAGTTAAAAACGCATAATATCAACCCCTACTTACATGACTTTCCTGCTTATTGTTGTAGTTGGCCTGGCGCTGATATTTGATTTTATCAATGGTTTTCATGATGCGGCTAACTCGATTGCTACCATCGTATCAACCAAAGTACTTACCCCTTTCCAGGCTGTAATCTGGGCTGCGGCCTTCAACTTTTTGGCTTTTTTCCTGATTAAAGAGCATAAAGTGGCCAATACGGTTGCCAAAACCGTGCACGAGCACTTCATTACCATGGATGTTATCCTGGCCGGCTTAGTTGCTGCTATTGCCTGGAACCTACTTACCTGGTGGTTTGGTATCCCATCCAGCTCGTCGCATACGCTGATTGGTGGCTTTGCCGGTGCCGGTATGACCAATGCACTGTTCTTGGGTGTAAATCCCATTACGGCTGTTGATGCCACCTCGATATTAAGAATTGCAGCTTATATATTTTTAGCGCCTTTAATCGGCTTGTTTATAGCCTACGTCATTACCATTATTATCCTGCATATATTTAAAAACTTCCGTCCGGCAGTGGCCGAGCGCTGGTTTAAAAGTGTGCAGTTAATCTCGTCGGCAGCTTTGAGCTTTGCCCACGGTGGTAACGATGCGCAAAAGGTAATGGGTATTATCTACGTAGCGCTGTTTACTTCGGGACAGATTAGCAACGGCGATAAAATGCCTGATTGGATTCCGCTGGCTTGTTATAGCGCTATTGCCTTAGGCACCATGTCGGGTGGTTGGAAAATTGTAAAAACCATGGGTAGCAAAATTACCAAGGTTACCCCGCTTGAAGGTGTAAGTGCCGAAACTGCGGGTGCCATTACCCTGTTCATGACCGAGCGTTTAGGTATACCGGTATCTACTACCCACACCATCACCGGTTCTATCATCGGTGTAGGCTTAACTAAAAGGGTATCGGCTGTTCGTTGGGGCGTTACCATTAACCTGGTTTGGGCCTGGATTATCACCATTCCTATCTCGGCTTTAGTGGCTGCACTGGTATTCACCATCATGCATTACGTATAGGACTTAAACTTTCGGGCCTCCCGGTTGTCCTATTGGTACTTATGAATAAGATTGTATTATTAACTCCGTTGCTGTTAGCCCTTACGGTTAACGCAGGTTGTGACACACTGACCGCAGCAACCAGTACACCAGGTAGCGTATATAGCAACAGCCCGGCGCAAAGTATACCTTCTAATTTAGAAATGGTAAGCGGCCTTAAACAGGCCCTGGAGTTAGGAACCGACAAAAGCACCAACCAGCTTTCGGCCGTTAATGGCTTTTTCGGAAATGCAGCCATTAAATTACTTTTCCCGCCAGAGGCACAAAAGGCTGAGAATACCCTGCGTAAACTTGGCTTTAATAAGTTGTGCGATGATGTGATTTTGTCGCTCAATCGTGCTGCCGAGGATGCCGCAGGTAAAGCTAAGCCTATATTCATCTCGGCTATTAAACAGATGAGCGTGCAGGATGTAGCTAACATTTTGCTGGGTAGCAGTAAAGATGCCGCCACGCAATATTTCAGGCGGACAACTACCGACCAACTAACCGCCGAATTTATGCCGGTAGTACACAACAGCTTATCTAAAGTTGGCGCTACGCGCTATTACAGCCAGCTGGCTACCCAGTACAACCGCATACCTTTAACGTTTAATAAAATCAATCCCGACCTGGACGCTTACGTAACTCAAAAAGCTATTGACGGCTTGTTTTACCGAATCGCTTTGGAGGAACTGAATATCCGCAGCAACTTTGCCTCACGTACTACGCCATTGCTGCAAAAGGTATTCGGCTATGTTCAGAAAAAAACCAACAATTAGTCGTTATACATCAAAGCAAAAAGTCCGGCATAACCGGACTTTTTGTTTTGATGCAATATGGGCAATCGCTGCGGTTACCTCGAAATAATTTTTAATAATCGGTATAGTTATTGGCAGCCAGGTTATTAGAGCGTGTTAGCTCGCGGTCTAAGAAATGTACCCATGCTGCTTGCTGCTTGCGGTTTTGCATGTGCTGTGTATCCTCGTCGTAATCTTCGTTCATTTGCCGGT
Organism: uncultured Mucilaginibacter sp.; assembly: GCA_964277815.1. GTDB lineage: Bacteria > Bacteroidota > Bacteroidia > Sphingobacteriales > Sphingobacteriaceae > Mucilaginibacter. The sequence continues at coordinate 9,322 of CAXYKR010000224.1, forward strand.
ACTTATCGTCAATACGCTTAAAAATAGCGTTAGCCTGGCGTTGGTAGTCGCCGGTGTAATGATAAGCGTTTAGCTCCCTAATCATTTCCTGCTGCATCAGGTAAGCAATCTGATAATGACCTTGCTCGTGCCGTAATACCTGCGCCAGTGATTCAGGCGTGTTAGCTATCTTACGGTTTAACCACGAGCGGTCGCGGTTAAGTTTAAGCTGAATATCGAACGTAAGATTATAGTTGCTGCGGGAGTTGCGTACCCTATAATTCATAAACACATTGCAACTGGTATGGGCTACATAAAAGCCGCTGTTGGGCGGCACATCCCCGGTAAAATCATCGGCTGTAAGTTGCCGGTATGATTGTGCCTTAACCACACTACTGCCCAGCAGGCAACCAACCAAAGCCAGCATCAATCGAACGTATCGGTAATTCATCAAAAGGAGTATAATTTGTACTTGTGCTTTTGACGGAAACGCTGCTTTAAGGTTTAACTAAAAAACGCAAATATTTAACTATTGATTACGCTTAATTTCGTCGGTTTTCAGCTGTTGCAAACTCATCATTTCTTTCATGGTTTTCTGCATACTGTCTGCCGAACCATCCAGGAAGATAACGTTGCCCTTAGAATTTTCAGAAAAATGCTTGATGGCTTCGGTCCACATGGTAAATAAAATTACAGAGGTATCCATATCAGCCTTGTGCATTTCATTAGCAGCAACGGTCATACCCTTGGCCACTTCCTCACGGAACAGCGCTACACCCTGACCACGTAATTGTGATGCCTGGCGCTCAGCTTCAGCAGCAATTTTGATGGCATTACCTTCGGCCTCGGCAGCTTTGGTTTTAGTAATCAACAAAGCCTGACCTTCGTTTTCGGCCGCAGCTTTCAGGTTGTTGGAAGCTACTACCTGGCTCATCGATTTCATAATCACGTCGTCGAAAGTAATATCGTTAAGCTGCAGGTCTTGCAGGTGGTAACCCCATCCTTCCAGAATATTATCAATCTGGTCTTTTACATGCTCAACAATCTCGCGGCGCAGTATCAGCACGTCGCTTTGGCGTTTAGTAGCTACATAGGCCCTGATAGAACCCTCAACGGTACGTACCAATGCCTGCATCAGGTTACGCTCGTCAACAAATTTAAAGGCTACGGCTTTAATAGCTTCCTCGCTTTGGTTAAGCACTGAGTAAAGCAACATGGCTTTAAAGTATACGTTAGCCTGGTCAACCGTTACGGCCTGAAATTCGAGTTCGACCGAACGATTTTGTATAGAGATGCGGGAATATAAAACTTCAATCAGCGGAATCTTAAAATTAAGCCCTGGGAGCAAAATACGGCGGTATTTACCAAAAACGGTAACCACTCCAATAGTGCCTTGCTTAATGGTAACGAACGAGAAAAATAAAATAATTATTAAAATAATCAGAACTATCAAAACGGCATTCATAAAATGATGTTATAAGTGAATAAATATAAAACATATTACAATCTCTTAGTCAACTACTAAATAATTTTATTATGAACATGAAGCGTACCTTCGGATTTATACTTACAGTGTTAGGTATAGTCGGGTTAATTTATACTGGTTTACAGGTAATTCAGCGCAGTGGCAACACTACCAATTTGCTGGTTATCGGTGTTATCGCACTGTTATTCTTCTTCTCGGGCATAGGCTTGGTGAAAAACACCAAAGACGCCGAGTAAAGGCATAAAAAAAGCTCCCTTTTGCAAGGGAGCTTTTGTAAAAAAACTTTTATCTATTAGTTAGTCTGAGGGGCATCTGCTAATAACCGGCCGCCTTTGTAGTAGTAACGCGTCCAGTATGGGTCGGCCAGGTAGCTAATCATTACGCCTTTGCTTGATGAGGCATGAGCAAATTTACCGTTGCCAATGTACACGCCTACATGGGTAATAGCGCGGCTGTGAATTTTAAAGAAAACTAAATCGCCTTCTTTTAATTCTTCTTTGCCAACCGGGTTAACCATGCTAAAAATGTTACGGCTGTTGTTACCTATAGCGGTATTAAACACTTTGGTATACAACTGGTAGGCAAAGCCCGAGCAATCAATTCCGCTTTTGGTATCGCCACCCAAATGGTAAGGGGTGCCAATCCAATCATACACAAACTGAAATAATTTTACGTTTGAGGTAGCTGACATCGCTACACCCATAATTTGAGAAAAGTAATCCTTAGCTAAACTCTTATCTTCATCACTCTCCACTTCTGTCTGGTTTGGAACACTTTTTGTTTGAGCCTGTGTGCTCAAAACGCTCAAAAACAGGGCAGTAGCTAAAAACAGTTTCTTCATCTAATCAACAGTTATCAGGGTATAAATTCAGTACTTGTTTATTAAAATGGACACTGGTGTCTATTGTTAAAGACAAAGCTATATAAACTTTCCATATATCCAAGTCTCGAAAACAAATTATTTTAAAATTAACTGTTGTACGCCTGAGGCAAATAAAAGTTGCTTTTGCGGTGCGCAATATAAAATATTTTTAAAGATTGCGTCCTGTAATCCTTTTTTTTCAAGGATATAATTAGATTTGCGAATCCTAAAAACAGAAATTGATTGTTTAATAAATGAGTTCAATCGCAATAACTAAAGACACCTACCTGATGTGGTACGAGCTAATGCTTTTAATGCGTAAGTTCGAAGAAAAGACAGGACAGTTATACGGACAGCAAAAAATCAGAGGATTTTGTCATTTATACATCGGTCAAGAGGCCGTATTGGCCGGGGCCGTATCTGTATTAAAACATGAAGACAGCCTGATTACTGCATACCGCGACCACGCTCATGCATTGGCTAAAGGAACTACTCCAAAATCAATCATGGCCGAAATGTACGGTAAAGCTACCGGTTGCTCTAAAGGCAAAGGCGGCTCGATGCACATGTTTGATAAAGAAAATAATTTTTACGGCGGACACGGTATCGTAGGCGGCCAGATTCCGCTGGGTGCCGGTATTGCCTTTGCCGAAAAATATAAAGGTACCGACCACGTTTGCGTTTGTTATATGGGCGATGGTGCCGTGCGCCAGGGTGCCTTAAACGAAACCTTTAACATGGCCGCTTTATGGAAACTGCCTGTAATTTTTGTTTGCGAAAACAATGGTTACGCCATGGGTACTTCTGTAGCGCGTACTACTGCTGAGGTTGATATTTATAAATTAGGTATTCCTTACGGTATCCCTTCGTCACCGGTTGATGGTATGGATCCAGTAGCGGTACACAACGCTATGGATGAGGCTGTGCAACGTGCCCGTGCCGGTGAAGGCCCAACCTTCCTGGAAGCGCGTACCTACCGTTTTAAAGGTCACTCTATGTCTGACCCGCAAAAATACCGTACTAAAGAAGAGGTAGAAAGCTACAAACTGAAAGACCCTATCGAGATTGTAAAACAAGCTATCGAGAAAGAGGGTTATGCTGATGAAAAATGGTTTGAAGAGATTGCGGCTAAAGTAAAAGCTCAGGTTGACGAGTCTGTACAATTTGCAGAGGAGTCGCCATGGCCGGAAGCTTCTGAACTATACACTGACGTATATGTACAGAACGATTATCCTTATATCCGCGACTAACCTATTATAAACATATTTAAACCATACTATTCATCAATACAATATGGCTGAAGTAGTTAAAATGCCCAAAATGAGCGATACCATGACCGAAGGGGTTATCGCTAAATGGCATAAAAAAGTTGGCGATAAGGTAAAATCAGGCGATTTGCTTGCCGAGGTTGAAACCGACAAAGCCACGATGGATTTTGAATCGTACCAGGACGGCACTTTACTGTATATCGGTATTGAAGAAGGTAAAGCTGCTCCGGTTGACGCTGTAATTGCTGTTATTGGTAAAGAAGGCGAAGATTATAAATCAGTATTAGAAGGTGGTGACGCTCCTGCTGCAGAATCAAAACCTGCCGAAGATAAAGCGCCTGCTGCTCCTAAAGAAGAAAAAGCTGCTGAACCAGCCGTTGATACTTCAAACATTCCCGCCGCTGTTATTCGTATGCCGCTGTTGAGCGATACCATGACTGAGGGGGTGATTAACAAATGGAACTTTAAAGTAGGTGATAAAGTTAAAGCTGATGATTCGTTAGCTGATGTTGATACCGACAAAGCTACCATGGAAGTGGTAGGTTACGAAGAAGGTACTTTACTTTACATCGGTGTTGAAGAAGGCCAGGCTGCTAAGGTAAACGACATTATTGCCATTGTTGGTAAAGAAGGTACTGATGTTACGCCTTTGTTGAAAGGTGGCTCAGGCGCTCCTGCTGCTAAAACGGAAGAGAAACCTGCCGAAGAAACTAAAGCAACTGAAGAAAGCGCATCTGCTTCTTCATCATCTGATGACGACAGCCGTGTAAAAGCTTCTCCGTTAGCCCGTAAAATTGCTAAAGATAAAGGCATCAACCTTAACGAAGTTAAAGGTAGCGCCGAAGGTGGCCGTATTGTAAAGAAAGACGTTGAAGGCTTTACGCCATCTGCTAAATCTGCCGACAAAGGTGTTACTGCAACTACTGAGCAGGTACAGGCTGAGCAGGCTGCAAGTGCAAATGCTAAAGAAGGCGCTGCTAAAGCCGGCCCAACCATCACTTTGGCTCCATTTGTAGGCGAAGAGAAATTTGCCGAAAAACCGGTAACGCAAATGCGTAAGGTAATTGCTAAACGCTTAAGCGAAAGCTTGTTTACCGCACCGCATTTCTTTGTAACTGTTTCTATTGATATGGATGCTGCCATAGTAGCCCGTACCAAAATGAACGAGGTTGCTCCGGTTAAAATATCATTTAACGACTTAGTGGTTAAAGCTTGTGCCGTTGCCTTAAAACAACACCCTGCTATTAACTCATCTTGGTTAGGCGATAAAATCCGCTTTAACGAGCATGTTAACATCGGTATTGCCGTTGCGGTAGACGAAGGTTTGCTGGTACCGGTAGTACGTTTTGCCGACGGTAAATCATTAAGCCGCATCAGCGCTGAGGTTAAAGAATTTGCTAAAAAAGCGAAGGACAAAAAACTGCAGCCGTCTGATTGGGAAGGTTCAACCTTTACTATCTCTAACTTAGGGATGTTTGGTGTGGATGACTTTACTGCCATCATCAATACGCCTGACTCTTGTATCCTGGCAGTAGCTGGTATACAGCAAGTGCCGGTGGTTAAAAACGGTGCGGTTGTACCTGGCAACGTAATGAAAGTTACATTAAGTGCTGACCACCGTACAGTAGATGGCGCAACCGCTGCTGCTTTCTTAAACACTGTAAAATCATTACTGGAAGAACCGGTAAGGTTATTGATATAATAAGATAAGCTCTTAATACGGAGAAGCCCTTTAGTGAAAACTAAAGGGCTTTTCTTATCAGCAAAAAATTTAGCCAATGAAAACCTTTATAACTTACCTGCTGATACTCTGTTTTACCTGGTGCACCTTTGGGCAGGCACAAGAGCCGCAGCTTAAAAAGCTGCTTGACCGTAATGTGCCCTGTGTGTTTGAAGGCGAAAGCATTAAATTGGATACTGCCTATTACGCGCTTAACCGTAATGTATCTTACAGCTACTCTTATTACTATCCCAAGTATTTTAAAGAGATATGGCCTAAAGAGGAAGTGATAAGTGAAGTGCGTAAAGTAAGTAACGCTTATATAGATACACTCACTTACCTCAGTCCTGATAAGCAGGCCTCGTTTAAGTTGTTTGCGGGGCAGGTAGTGCCATTTCCACTGGCTAAACGGCGTGGCGTTAAAGCCGGTGATATTTTGGCTGTAGAGAAAGCAATTGATGATTATATTAAAGTTATCAAAGCCGGTAAAGACAAAGAACTGGGCAAGGTTAACATTACCTCACTTTGCAAGGGTATTAAGGGTTATAATTTCAGCATAGGTGTCAGGGCTAATAAAGGTAACCTGCAATACCTTTACAAAATTGTGGTAGCCGAACTGCCGGCAACCGGCGAACTTATCTTTTCGCATTTCTTGTATCAATACCCGGCAGCAGCGCAAGAAAAGTACGCTGCCTTGGGTACAACGTTGGCTAACGCATTTAATGCGGATGAATAAAAAAGTCCTGCCGGCGACTTAGTGCCGGACAGGACATTGTGATAGGTTATTGGTGAGGTTCGTTATCAGCTACAAGTGCAGTACTTTTACTTAGCAGCATGGCACTTTCTGCCAGTTTAATAAATTCGGCACGGTAGCCTTCATCATCATTGCCTTTGGCGGCACGCGCTATGCTGATGGCATTTTTAAAGCTGGCGCTTTGTTTAAACTCCGAATCGCGCAGTAGCATACCTACTTCGGCCACGGCCGATGCCCATTTAAAATCGGTTGACGTTTTGCTGAAATCTAATGGGCGGTCAAATACCACGGCCTGGCTCAGTTTACTTACCGACCCTGCCGGTTCTTTATACCTGAATTTAATGGCCAGCATTTCATCAGATGATGTTTTAACGGCTGATGAGGAGCTTTGAGGCTTTTGATACTTTAAAGGGTCAACGCTGTTGGTATAGTTGTCTTTTACACCAATCGGAATAATCTCGTACAACGCAGTTACGCGGTGGCCTGCACCCATATCACCGGCATCTTTAAGGTCGTTATTAAAGTCTTCCTGGTTCAGTAACCGGTTTTCGTAACCGATGAGCCGGTAAGCAGCTACTTTGGCTGGGTTAAATTCCAGTTGCAGCTTTACATCTTTAGCCACGGTAAACAACGTGCCGCCAAACTCGCTCACCAGTGTTTTGCGGGCCTCAGTGGCATTGTCTATGTAAGCATAGTTACCGTTACCCTTATCGGCCAGGGTTTCCATCTTGCTGTCTTTATAGTTACCCATGCCATAACCCAGTACTGATAAAAATACGCCGCTTTTGCGCTCCTGCTCAATTAACTGTTCCATATCCTGGTCTGATGAGGCGCCTACGTTAAAGTCGCCGTCGGTAGCCAGTATAACCCGGTTGTTGCCCTCTTTTAAAAAGTTTTCTTTAGCCGTGCGGTAGGCCAGCTTAATACCTTCGCCACCGGCAGTCGAACCTCCGGCCTGCAGTCGGTCAATCGCATCTTTAATAGTTGTTTTTTGATTACCTGGAGTAGGCGGCAACACCAAGCCTGCAGCACCGGCATAAACTACGATGGCTACCTTGTCCTGTGGGCGCAGCTGGTCTACCAGCATTTTAAGGGATGATTGTACCAACGGTAATTTGTTGGCATCACTCATAGAGCCTGATACATCAATCAAGAATACCAGGTTGGAGGCAGGCAACTTCTCGGTAGCTACTACACGGGCTTTAAGGCCAATGCGCAACAAGCGGTGTTGAGGGTTCCAGGGAGCGGTAGACAGTTCAGTATGGATGGCAACCGGCTCTTTGTTGATAGGAGTAGGTAAGTTATAATCAAAATAATTAATCATCTCTTCTATCCGTACAGCATATTTAGGCGGCAATTGTCCGTTATTGATATACCGCCTGACGTTACTGTAAGAGGCCGCATCTACATCTACCGAAAATGTAGAAAGCGGGTCGCGAAGCGGATTCTGAAACTTGTTTTCGACTGTGGCTTGGTATGATTCGTCATAAACCGGTGCAACAGGCTTAGTAATCTGAGGTACTGCAAGTGGAATAATCCTTTGAGCCTCTGCAATCGCCTTTTTGTCTTTAGCAAACTTTTGGTTCTTGGTGGTCATCACAATTACGCCATTGGCAGCTTTTGAACCATAAATGGCGGCAGATGCATCTTTTAAAACATCGACACTTTTAAAATCATTGGGGTTGATGGAGGAGATATTGTTCACCACAATCCCATCAACTATCATTAAGGGTTGCGGATTATTAACTGTACCGGTACCTCTGATTAAAATCTGATTTGAATTTCCAGATCCAGCGATTCTTGTTGTTTGCGAGGGTGGCGGCACATTGGTAATGTTTTGCATTCCAGCTATTCTGCCAGATGTTGCCTGTCCGATTTTAAAGGAACCGAAGGTTTTATTGGCCGATGTGCTACGCTTTTGTGAAGTACCGTACCCAACTGCAACTACTTCGTTTAGTGTATTGGTTGCTGCCTGTAAGTAAATTTTCAGCGGTTTATTACCGGTTGGTGTTACTTCTTGCGTTTGGTATCCGATCATCCTTAAAATGAGCGTTGGGCTTTTGTCGGTCACGTTAATGCTAAAGTGGCCTAATACGTCGGTATAAGTCAATGTTTTTGAGCTATCCACGCCTATCAACACTCCGGCGAGTGGCTGTTTGTTTGCAGCGTCATAAACATAGCCTGTTATAATTTGGTTGGCGTGAGCCGCGTTGATGAGTGCGGTGCTCAAAAGCATGAGTAATAAAAGCAGTCTTTTCATGATAATTTGCGTTAGTTTACAGAGAAGATGCAGCAGGGATATGATTTCCATAAACCGGATAAAAAAATTATTTTAATGGCCTTGCATGGGGTGGTTCAACAAAAAGCATAAGGCCGACACAACAGACGACGAAGCGTTGTTGCAGCAATATCGCCAAACAGGCGATTTGGCTGTGCTGGGTCGTTTGTATGAACCTTATATGCCCCTGGTTTTTGGTGTATGCCTTAAATACCTGCAGGATGAAGAGCAAAGCAAGGATGCCGTAATACAGATATTTGAAGAACTGGTGGCAAAGGCTACCCGGCACGACATCAAACAGTTTAAAAGCTGGTTATATGTTTTGAGCCGCAATTTTTGCCTGATGCAACTGCGCGCTAACAAAAAAAACAGAAGTCATCAGCATGGATGAGTTTATGGAATTACCGTTTGTTTTGCATCATGAAGAAGTAAGCAATGAACAAAACCTTACGGCGTTAGAAAAATGCATGCAAACGCTATCAGCCGAGCAGCAGCGCAGCGTGGAGTTATTTTATATCAGAGAAAAATGTTATAAAGAAGTAGCCGAGCTAACCGGCTACAGTTTAAACGAGGTAAAAAGTTATATACAGAACGGTAAACGAAATTTAAAAATTTGTTTAGAAAAACAAGGTGAGCGTTAATAAGCCCGACATATTAATAATTGAGAAGTACCTGAACGGCGAGCTGGATGCCCGTGCCATGCACGAGCTGGAGCGCCAGGCACTTGACGATCCGTTTTTAGCGGACGCGCTGGAAGGCTATGCGCAGAAGCAAGGGTCATCAGTTGCTCATTTGCAAGAGCTG
>CAXYKR010000225.1:0-14263 GCA_964277815.1 uncultured Mucilaginibacter sp.
GTTTAAGCAGGTTGATGTAGGCGTTAACCTCAAACTCGTCAGGAATGGTAATCAGAATAAAATCCAGTGATAATTCTTTTTCTGCCATCGCGTCTTTATCGGTTGATACCAGTACTTGGCTGGCGCCAAAGCGTAAGGCATCTTCGCGCTTTTCTTCATCACGGGTAATGGCAGTAACTTCAGCGCCCAACGCTTTAGCCAGCTGTATAGCCATGTGACCCAAACCGCCCACACCAGCAATACCAACTTTGCTGCCTTCTTTAACACCCCAGTGTTTCAAAGGCGAGTACGTGGTAATACCGGCACACAAAATAGGCGCTGCAGATTTAATGTCAAGCGCCTCCGGAATGCTTAATACAAAAGACTCCTTAACTACAATTTTATCCGAATAGCCGCCGTAGGTGTTAAACCCGCTGTCGTCAGGCTTCATGTAGCCATTATACGTAGCCGTCCAGCTAACCGGGCCCTCGCAATAGTTTTCTTCGCCCTCTTTACATGGATGACAATGCCCGCAGGAATCAATCATGCAACCTACACCTACAATATCGCCCACTTTATGTTTAGTAACGGCACTGCCGGCCTGCGCTACCCTACCTACAACCTCATGCCCCGGTACGCAGGGGTATAACGTATTGCCCCAGTCGTTTTTTACCTGGTGCAAATCGGAGTGGCATACACCGCAATACAAAATATCAATCAGCACTTCGTCCTCTTTTGGCGGCGTGCGCTCAAAGGCCATTGGCTTAAGGCTGTTAAAAAACGAGCCCGAAGCCCCGTAACCTTTTGCTTGTAAGTTTTCCATGTTGGTCGTTTGGTTTTAAGATTATGCTAAAAGCAACAATCTGTTGCAACACATGTTTCTTTGGCGAACCAAGCTTACTAAAACCTATGGTTTTAGGAGAAAATTTCTACCGGCGAACTCACTTTCTTCAAAACACAATAAACTTCAGCATTACCTGATTTCTATCGGTTTTCCGTGCTTGATTTTGAAAAACGTTTATTAAGAAAATTACATTCCGAACTATATCTTATCTATAAACTTGCGTTTCAAATAACGCCTTATTGGGATATCAACAGTTACCATGATTAAATACGCCCAGCCAATCAGTAATAAAACGCATATCGGTATCAAAATTTCGAGCCAGCTCATGGGTGGCTTGCAGACAGCTATATAACTAAAAAATATCCATACAAAAGGATAATGCGTCATATATAACGGGTACGATAAATCACCCGAAAACTTGCATAACCTAGCCAGCCCCGGCGATACCTGTGCCCCTGCACCCAACGAGATTAGCAGTGGAAAATACAACAATACCGTAGCTGCATCGGTGTATTGGTTAATGCTGGTTACGTAAGGCAGTAATAGCGCTGCCAGCAGCATAACTGATAATGATACGAAGCCCAATTTAGATTGGATAATCCATCGCATGCGGTAAACAACCATGCCAGCCAAAAATGAATATGACACCCGAACCGGGCCTCCCCAAAAAACTTCTTTACCCCAGCCGCCACCCAAACCGTTAGATCGGTGTGTTTCGAAAAGTACGGCAACAGTAGCGATGATAAACAAAATCCACAAAAGCTTTTTGCCAATCTTACACAGGACTAAAGCATAAAAAACGTTGGCAATGTATTCGTAAAACAACGACCATGTTGGCGGGTTGAGATGAAAAAGATTGTAATACCGCTCTTTGATAATGGGGTAAGGTATCATGAAACATGCACCCAGGAACATCAGTATGCCCTGCCCTGTCCCGTATTGTTTTACAAGAGTACTGTAGGGGTCAAAAAAATAGCTTAACAATCCCAGTACTGCGCCCGTTACTACCAGCGGATGCAAGCGAATAAGCCGCAGTTTGACAAAGGTAACCAGGCCCATGCCTAGCATGCGGTTATCATAGGCATAGGCAATCACAAAACCCGATAAGCAAAAAAAGAAATCGACTGCCAGATAAGCGTGAGTAATAAAATTTTTGCTAAGTTCGGTTATAGCGATTTCCATAAAATGAAAAACTACAACAGCCACTGCCGCTACCCCTCTAAGGCCATCCAATACTTCAAAATGCGGTCGTGTATGTAAAAATTCATTATTTGAATGTGTTTCTGGCATAGCATTGCTTACTGGTGAAGGAGTAATGATAACAATAATGCACTTAGCTTACAAGCATTGGCAGTAGCTATGACAGGCTGCATAGCAGTGGGCAGCAAAATTATAAGTTGACCATTTTTCAGTTACCCCCTCAAACATTTATATTATTAATTAATTTTGTATTTGATCTGCATGCAATTAACAGCCGAACAACCTCAGCAATACATTTATGCCAAAGGCGAAATGGCCGATCGAACCCGCGGGTTTAATTGGTCTGCCACACCGCTGGGCCCAGTAAATACCTGGCCTTCGCCTTTACTCACCACGGTAAACCTTGTGCTTGATTCAAGCTTTCCGATGTTTATTTGGTGGGGCGAAGAAAAAGTACAGTTCTACAACGATGCCTATATGGCAATACTGGGAACTGCCGAAAACAGTAAACATCCCTGCGCCCTTGGTAAGCAAGGTGAAGACTGCTGGCAGGAAGCTTGGCCTGTAATTGGCCCATTGATTGAAGGCGTGTTGCAAACCGGTGATGCCGTTTATTTGGAAAACCAATTAATCCCTATTTACCGCAACGGAAAGTTGGATAATGTTTACTGGACATTTTCATACAATCCAATCAGGGGTCAACAAGGTAAGCCTGAAGGTATTTTGGTGGTATGTACCGAAACTACCAAAACTACGCAGGCTTTGCAAGAAAACGAGCAGCAGTTAAAGCGGGTGATGGACCACATGGCCGAAGGTGTTGGAATTGTGGATACCAGCGGGAGAATCATATACTCTAACCTGATGGCCCATCAAATTTTGAGCACCCCTGCCGAACGCTTTTCGGAGCGTAGCAGTAACTCACCCGAGTGGCACAACATCCACCTGGATGGCCGGCCTATGGCAGACCATGAACATCCTACCATGGTAGCCATATTAACCGGCAAACCAGTATTTAATTATGAATTTGCGGTGCAGCGGATTGATAGTGAGCCGGTATACCTTTCGATGAATGCAGCGCCTGTTACCGATACTGAAGGAAACATTACAGGTGCAGTGGGCATGTTTAGTGATATTACAGGGCGTAAATTAATGGAGCAGCGCCTGCGCGAAGAACGAGACCGCTCTGAACAGCAAAAGCGACTGTATGAAACCATTACTGCAGCCACACCAGACCTAGTTTATGTTTTCGATACCCAATATAGGTTTACCTATGTTAATAAAGCATTACTGGAGATGTGGGGTAAAACCTGGGAAACAGCTGTGGGCAAAGGTCTGCGCGAGAACGGGTATGAAGAATGGCACGCCCAGATGCACGAACGGGAAATTGACCACATTGTAGCAACGCACGAGTCGGTACGCGGCGAGGTATCATTCCCCCACGCTACGTTGGGCCGCCGTATATATGATTACATTTTTAACCCGGTTTTTGATGATACCGGTAAAGTGGTAGCCATTGCTGGAACCACACGGGATATCACGGACATTCGCCGCGCTGAAGCCGCCATGGCCGAAAGCGAAGAGCGTTTCCGCACCATGGCCGAAAGCTCGGGCATATTGATTGCCGTAGCCGACGAGAGCAGCAACGCTACGTATTTTAGCAAGGCCTGGGTTGATTTAACCGGTCGACCACGCCAAGAAATGTTACAATACAATTGGCTCAGTTTATTGCACCCCGAAGACCGAGGCCGTTACGAAAACACCTATTTATCGGCCTTTAAACAACGTCTCCCGTTTAGTTGCGAATTCAGGGTGTTAACTAAAGATGGCGATTACCGGTGGCTGCTGGCTAATTCACCGCCTCGTTTCAGGCCCGACGGTACGTTTGCCGGATATATTACGGCTTGCTTAGACATCACTGAGCAAAAATTGAATGAGCAGCGCAAAAATGATTTTATCAGTATGGTGAGTCATGAGTTAAAGACGCCGCTTACCTCGCTCAATGGTTATCTGCAAATTATCGGCGCCAAATCAAATAAAGCAGGCGATGTGGCCCTGCATAGTATAGCCGACAAAGCTAACCGGCAAATTGTAAAGATGACCAAGCTCATCAACGGTTTTTTAAATGTTTCCAGGCTCGAGTCGGGCCAAATTTATATTGAGCGCACCCGGTTTGATATGGCAGCATTGATTAAAGAGACCGAGGAAGAATTTCAGACCCAGGTAAGTACCCATCAGCTTGTTTTCGCGCCGGTTTTAGAAACGATGGTGGATGCCGACCGTGATAAAATTGGCCAGGTAATCACCAACCTCATCAGCAACGCCATCAAATACTCGCCGGCGGGCACTGCTATTCATATTGCCTGCGTTGCGCATAATAATAAAGTAAAAGTAAGTGTGCGCGACGAAGGCATAGGTATCAGTGCCGAAAATCTACCACGCCTGTTCGAACGCTTTTACCGGGTAAATAATCAGGGTTACCAAAGTGTGGCCGGTTTTGGTATTGGCTTATATTTGTGCTTCGAAATTTTGCAGCGTCACGGCGGCCAAATCTGGGCCGAAAGTCAACCGGGGCAAGGCAGTACTTTTTATTTTGAACTGCCCCTGGCTAAAAGCTGAGAATTAACAACCTGACCGTGCAAGTACCGGTCAGGCCAGCAGACGATTTACCTCAACTACTAAATCGCCGATGTCGAAGGGCTTGCGTACAAAACCATTTGCGCCACAGGTTTGCATCAATTCCTCAATGTCTATAGCGGTCGAAAATATGACTACAGGAATATGCTTCAAATCATGTATCGCTTTAATTTCTTTGCAAAGCATGTGCCCCTCGCGGTCGTTCACCCACTCATCCAGCACAATTAAATCGGCTTTAAATTTAGCCAAATCAGCGGCAGGAACGTGACTGGTGACGGTAACCGTGTAGCCATCATCTTCCAGTACCCACTTTACAATCTCACATATGTCCTGGTTGTCCTCCACCAGCAGCACCTTCTTCTTTGCCATCGTTTAATCAAAAGCTTTTCTTTAAAAAGCTCGCGAATTTACGAATTCGATAAAAATTAATTAGTACTAAAATATGGATGTCACTTTTTTTCCATTTATCCGTATTCTTGCTTTGTTTAACAGCTACAGTCTACCCATACTATGAAAAATACAAGCATTCCGGCTTTGCCGCCTGTTGCTTTGCGCGTTTTTGATACTCTACCTATCTGCTGTCTGGTGCTTTCGCCGCAGTTAGATGTGCTTACGATGAGTAACAATTTTGAGACAATCACTGCTACGCATAGAGCCGAAATTTCAGGACGACCCATATTTGAAGCTTTCCCGGCGTGGCAATATATAGCTAACGGAGGCCTGGTTTCAGCTTTAAAACAAGTCGCAGAAACATGTGAGTCGCAACAAATATTGGCTGTTGACTTAGGCTTGACTGAAAGCAAAGGAGGACTCGCGTTAAATGCCATGCACCATGACGTTACCGTCGAACCCGTAAAAAACGAACACGAAGCCTTAAGCTATATCATATTAGAATTCAAAGAATCTAAACACGTAGCAACATCTCAAAGTCACAACTTGGATAGCACTCAAGTGACTGATACTTTGAGTCAGCAAATGGAAATGCTGTTTCATGCTGTGCCGGCGCAAATTGCTATTGTAACAGGGACCGAACTGGTTTACACTTACATTAATCCTCAATACAAAAAAGAACTTTTTCCGGACCGCGACGTGCTGGGCCAGCCACTGTTGAAAGCCCTGCCCGAAATTACCGGTCAGCCAATATGGGAAACCTTGAATCAAGTTTACAAAACCGGCGAACCATATATCGATACGGAAATCAGGGTTCCGCTGGCCGCACAAACCGGTGGCAAAACCCAGGACCATTACTTTAACGTAGTTTATCAACCGCTGCGTAACAGCCAGGGCGACATCTATGCTATACTGAGCTTTAAATACGAAATAACCCAGCAGGTAGCAGCACGTAAACTGCTTGAACAAAAAGAATGGGAACTGCAAAGGCTTAACGAGGAATTACAGCAATCGTATGAGGAACTGCAAGCGAGCAACGAAGAACTGCAATCGGGCAATGAAGAGTTGGAAGCTACCAACGACGAGCTCAAAAAAACGCAGGATAATTTAGCTACGCTAAACGATAACCTCGAAGAGCGCATCAAAGAGCGCACCACCGAGCTCCGGGAAAGCGAACACGAGCAGCAAGCACTAAACGAAGAGCTTACGGCCATCAACGAAGAATTATCGGCTACCAACGACGAATTAACCGATAGCCGTAACAATTTGGAAGAGTTGGTTGAGCAATTGGCCAAAAGTGAGGAGCAAATACGCAGCTTAGTGCAAAGCGCACCATTTCCGATAGGCGTTTACATTGGTCGCAAAATGCGTATTGCGATGCTTAACCAGGCCATTATTGATGCATGGGGCCGCGGAAGCGATTTAATCGGCAAAACCTATGCCGAGGTGTTACCCGAACTGGCCGGAACGGGCGTTTACGAAACATTAGAACAAGTTTACGATACAGGCATCCCCTATCATACCGAAAACCAGCGGGTAGATTTAATGGCAGACGGCCGTTTACAACCCTTTTATTTTAACTACGATTTTACACCGCTGTTTGATAACCAAGGCAAAGTATATGGTGTAATGAATACAGCCGCCAATGTTACCGATTTGGCCAACGCCAAGTTACAGGTTGAGCAAAGTCAGAAAAGTTTGTACAATATCATTATGCGGTCACCGGTTTCTAAATGTATTCTGCTTGGCGAAAACCATATCATCGATGTAGCCAACGACCGTATGCTGGCGCTTTGGGGCAAAACACGTAATGCTGTTCATCAAATGCCGATGTTTGAGGCCGTACCCGAAAGCCGCAACCAGGGTTTGGAAGAATTATTACGAGATGTTTATACAACAGGTAACACTTACGAGGCTAAAGAACGTCCGGTTAAGTTAACGCGCAACAGCGAACCTGAATTATTTTACCTCGACTTTGTTTACCAGCCTTACCGCGACGCTCATGAGAACATTACCGGCGTTATTGTGACCGCTATTGATGTAACCAGCCAGGTAATTACGCGCGAAGAGGTACAACAACTGAACGAAGAACTGGCCACAACCAACGAAGAACTAAAATCGGCCAATGACATACAGGCAGCTATCAATGAGGAACTGGCCACTGTAAACGATGCTTTAAAAATAAGTCAGGACGAAGTGCAATTGGCTATTGATGCGGCCGGACTGGCTACTTTTGACCTGAACCCTGCCACCGGACGTTTTACGGGTAACGATTTAACCAAAGCCTGGTTTGGGCTGCAGCCAGCCGACGAAATTGAATTAAACAACGCCCTGGCAGCAATTGCCGATGTGGACCGCGAGCGGGTTACCCAAGCTATACAGCGGGCGCTGGATTACAGCTCGGGAGGTGAATACGATGTATTTTATACGATTAACAACCCTCAAACGCACAAGCCGCGCGTGGTTCGGGCCAAAGGCAAGGCATTGTTCAATGAGCACCAGCAACCCACACGCTTAAGCGGCGTGCTGATTGATGTAACCGAACAGAAAAAAGATGAGCAACGTAAAAACGACTTTATCGGTATTGTAAGCCATGAGCTAAAAACACCTTTAACATCACTTAAAGCGCTGATACAGGTAAGTGGCCATAAACTCAAAAACTCTGACGACGTTTTTTTGCAAAGCGCAGTCGAAAAGTCGGTTGTACAAATCAGGAAGATGGAAAGCATGATTAACGGTTTCCTGAATATATCGCGTTTGGAGCTTGGTAAAATGGCTATCGAGAAAACCCGATTTAACGTGCAGGACATGATTACCGCGCTTATTAAGGAAACTGAACTAACCATTACCAGCCACCAGATAGAGTTTGAGCCTTGCGGCCCAAATTACGTCAACGCCGACTACAACAAAATTGAATCTGTTTTATCTAACCTTATCAGCAATGCCGCCAAATACTCAGCCCGCGACACCCGGATTGAAGTAAGCTGTCAAGTTAATGAAAGCATTGTGCGGGTAAGTGTAAAGGATGAAGGCATGGGCATCAGTGCCGAGGACCGCAAAAAGATTTTTGACCGTTACTTTAGGGTAGAATCAAGCCAGGCCAAGCACATCTCGGGCTTCGGTATTGGGTTATATTTAAGCGCCGAAATTATCCAGCGACACGGTGGCCATATCGGTGTCGAAAGCGAATTAGGCAAAGGTTCTACGTTTTATTTTGAGCTGCCGCTGGCTGGAGAGGAACAAACAAAGATTGTAGTTAACGATACTTAAACAGTTGTCCTTTAAACAATGAGGTCTTGTCAGTTAAAAACAAGCTAGCAAGACCTCATTGTTTAATAACATCTATATTTGTGATGATTAACTATTGCCTGTCTCCTTAGTCTCGATATCTGCATTAACAGCCTGCTCGTACTTGTTTCTGTCAAAAGCCTTTTCGCTGATGGCAATAACTATTGTAGCTACACCATTGCCAATCACATTGGTGATAGCACGCGCTTCTGACATAAAGCGATCTACACCTAACAGTAATGCCACGCCCTCTAACGGGATAACTTTAATAGCAGTTAAAGTTGAGGTGAGCACAATAAAACCACTACCAGTTACGCCTGCCGCACCTTTAGAGGTCACCATTAAAATACCAATGATGGTCAGTTCCTGCGTCAGTGTTAACGGCACCCTGAAAACCTGCGCCAAAAATATAGTAGCCATTGATAGGTAAATGGTTGTGCCGTCCAGGTTAAAAGAATAACCGGTTGGGATAACCAACCCCACTACCGAACGGCTGCAGCCCATGCGTTCCAGCTTCTCCATCATCAAAGGCAGGGCCGGTTCTGATGATGAAGTACCCAATACAACCAATAACTCCTGCCGGATGAATCTCAAATATTTTAACAAGCTAAATTTGTAGAAATAGCAGATGGCATTAAGCACCACAAAAATAAACAAAGCCATGGTTAAATAAACCGAGCCCATGAGCATGGCAAGGGGCTTGAGTGTTTTTAAACCATGAGTGCTGATGGTATATGCCATACCACCAAACGCGCCGAGCGGTGCGGCGCGCATAACAATGTGCATCATGTTAAAAAACACTTTAGCAATCTTATCAAAGCTTTGTAAAAGCGTTTGCCCGGTACTGCCCATTCGGCTTAGCCCAAAGCCGAAAAGCACCGCGATAAAAAGCACCTGTAAAATATCGCCCTGCGCAAAAGCGCCTATAAAATTACCGGGGATGATGTGCATAAAAAAATCGCCCCAATGCATCTCGCCGGCTTGTTGCTGATATTGCGCAATCTTACCAGTGTCGGCAGGCAACGGTATATTTAATCCCTCGCCGGGTTTAATCAGGTTGGCAATGGCTACGCCAATGATTAAGGCAAAAGTGGTAACCAGCTCAAAGTAAAGTAAAGCTTTACCTCCTACCCGACCTACCTTTTTCATGTCGTTCATCCCCGCGATACCTAATACAATAGTGAGGAAGATGATAGGCGCTATCAGCATACTGATGAGGCTGATAAACATTTTACTGATGCTCTGTGCAAACGGTGCAAAAGCAGGAAAGCACAATCCAACCACCACACCCAACAGTATGGCAGCGATAACCTGAAAGGTTAAGTTAGAGAATAAACGTTTCATGAATAAAGGAGGCTTATCTGGCAGTAATATAGATATTTTTTGATTGCCTTACTCCTTTTTTTTGACTGATAAGGTTGACTTTAAACAGCCGTATAAAAAATGCTACGACAAATATTTGGGCTTCATTACATAATAGCAACGAAAACAATTAGCACAATAATAGCGCCTCAGCGATGTCCATGATAGTAACGCCTTAACAAGAGGATGCCGTTTTGCACGGCCCTGAAACTGTTTTTTACACACAGGACAAATAGGCATTCCGCCGCTTTTCCGGGATTTTTTTGGAACGTAATCTTGGCTCATTAATTGGTTAAAGGCTACTGCCAAGCCAGGTATTAACCTGACGTAAACATACTAATAACAACAAATATACAACGTAAACTGCAAAAACTTTATCACCTATGTAATTTACGTGTTGAACCAGCAATTGGTTTGCTCGTTAGAAAAATATTAAACTATTGTTAAAGCCCCATCACTTTCAGGTAGTAACACGCAATAAGTTAACAGCATGATGTTTTTTTTGTAGTTTCGCGCAAAACTCTTTGGAGACCACCTACGCAATGGATTATCAGTTTAAAGAAATAGAAAAAAAATGGCAGCAATTTTGGGCCGGCCATCAAACGTTTAAAGCTAACAACCAATCCGACAAACCTAAGTACTATGTGCTTGATATGTTTCCGTATCCATCGGGAGCCGGTTTGCACGTAGGTCACCCGCTGGGTTATATTGCTTCTGATATATTTTCGCGCTATAAACGCCTCAAAGGCTTCAATGTACTGCACCCTATGGGTTACGATTCGTTTGGCTTGCCTGCCGAGCAGTATGCCATACAAACCGGCCAGCACCCGGCAGTAACCACCGAACAAAATATTGCTACCTACCGCCGACAATTAGACCAGTTAGGGTTTTCGTTCGACTGGAGCCGCGAGGTACGCACCAGCTCGCCCGACTACTATAAGTGGACACAGTGGATTTTTATGCAGTTGTTTAACTCGTGGTATAACAAAGATGCCGACAAGGCCGAACCGATTGAGCAACTAATTGCCCGCTTTGAAAAAGACGGCTCTGCCGGTATCAACGCCGTATGCGACGAAGAAATAGCCACCTTTACCGCTGCGGAGTGGAGCGCAATGGACAAGGAGGCGCAACAAACCGAATTGCTGAAGTATCGCCTAACCTACCTGCGCGAAAGCACGGTAAACTGGTGTGCAGCCTTAGGTACCGTGTTGGCTAACGACGAGGTAAAAGACGGATTTTCTGAGCGTGGCGGTTTCCCGGTGGAGCAAAAGAAAATGATGCAGTGGAGCATGCGCATCACTGCTTATGCCGACCGCCTATTGCAAGGCCTGGACCATATTGACTGGCCCGAGCCTTTAAAAGAGATGCAGCGCAACTGGATTGGCAAAAGCGTAGGTGCAAGCGTAAAATTCCCGATAGAGAACCGCAAAGATGTGATTGAGGTATTCACCACCCGTGTGGATACCATATTTGGTGTAACCTTTGTGGTGCTGGCACCGGAGCACGAATTGGTAGCCGACCTTACCACTCCTGAGCAAAAAGCTACCGTAGAGGCTTACATTTCACAAACCAAAAAGAAATCTGAGCTGGACCGCATGGCCGATACAAAAACCGTATCAGGCGCATTTACAGGCAGCTATGTGCTTAACCCACTAAACGGCGAAAAAATACAATTGTGGATTGCCGACTACGTATTGGCAGGCTACGGTACTGGTGCTGTAATGGCCGTACCATCGGGCGACCAACGCGATTATTTATTTGCCAAGCATTTTGATTTGCCCATTGTACCGATTATCGACATCCAGCAAATCGAAACCCAAGCCGACCCTACCAAAGAGGGTAAGTACATTAACTCCGATTTTATTAACGGTTTGGAATATAAAGAGGCAACTGCAGCAGTAGTGGCTCAATTAGAGTCGATTGGTGCAGGCAAAGCCAAGGTAAACTTCAGGATGCGGGATGCCATATTTGGCCGTCAACGTTACTGGGGCGAGCCTGTTCCGGTATATTTTAAAAACGGATTACCGTATCTGATTGACGAAAGTGAATTGCCGCTTATTCTCCCCGAGATTGATAAATACCTGCCTACCGAAACAGGTGAACCACCTTTAGCCAGAGCCGAAGGTTGGAAGTATCAGGACCAATATGAATATGAGCTTAGCACCATGCCGGGTTGGGCAGGCAGCAGTTGGTATTGGTACCGTTACATGGATGCACAAAACAGCGATGCCTTTGCGTCTACCGAAGCGGTGAACTATTGGAAAGACGTTGATTTATATATCGGCGGCTCAGAACATGCCACCGGGCACTTACTGTACAGCCGTTTCTGGAACAAGTTTTTGAAAGATTTAGGTCTGGCGGTTGAGGAAGAGCCATTTAAAAAACTCATCAACCAAGGCATGATTCAGGGCAGGTCTAGCTTTACATACCGCCTGGCACCTTTGCTGCTTAACACCGACGAAAACTTTGCCAAGCCCGAAGTTTACGTGTCTAAAGGTATCTACGAATTATACAAAGAAGGTGACTTTGATACGATTGAGCAAATCGCCTTATTTTATAAAGACTTGCTGCCCGAAGGTGCTGAATTAGGTGAAATGGAGTTTAGCAAACTGCATGTGGATGTAAACATCGTTCACAACGATGCCTTAGACATCAAAGCTTTCAGAACCTGGCGTCCGGGTAATGACAAGGCCATCTTTATTTTAGAAGACGGTTCTGTAATTTATCCTGCTGATGAAGTGCCTGCTGATGGCCGGTATATGTGCGACGTGGAAATTGAAAAAATGTCTAAATCAAAATTCAACGTGGTGAACCCCGATGACTTGATTGAGCGTTACGGTGCCGATACCTTGCGTATGTATGAAATGTTTTTAGGTCCGTTAGAACAAAGCAAGCCTTGGAACACTAATGGTATTGAAGGTGTGTTTAAGTTTTTACGCAAATTTTGGCGTCTGTTCCATAACGACCAGTGGGAGTTTAATGTATCTGACCAGGCACCTACAAAAGCCGAACTGAAGTCGCTTCATAAAATTATTCGCAAGGCGCAGGAAGATATCGACCGCTTTTCGTTCAATACATCGGTGTCTAGCTTCATGATTGCTGTTAACGAACTGACCGAACTGAAGTGCAACAAGCGTGCTATTTTGCAGGACATGGTTATTATTTTGTCACCTTATGCACCACATATTTGCGAGGAATTGTGGACGATGTCAGGTAACGAGGCAGGAACACTATCGTATGCAGATTACCCAGTGTTTAACCCAACTTACCTGATTGAGGATGAGTTTGCTTACCCCATCTCCATTAACGGTAAAACCCGCTTAAACATTAATATGGCTTTAACTATGGAGCCTAAGGAAGTGGAGGCCCACGTATTGGCGCAACCCGATGTGCAGAAATACCTGGACGGTAAAACGCCTAAAAAGGTGATTGTGGTAAAAGGCCGCATTGTAAATATTGTGATATAGAGCATTAAGCTATTTAATAATACCTCACTTTTGCAGCCGGTAAGCGCGGAGGCGGATTCAAACCCAGCCCCGGCATACCGGCTTTATTATGTTTAATCAGCTCCTTTTATCACACGTTGGCCACCCAAACACCATTCGCCCTGCAAAAACTACCATTGGCCCGAATAAGTGTGTTCGTAATTACCTGATAATGCATATTTACTGCCAGAAAGCAATCGTCAGACTGTTAAATAATAAGACACGCACTTTGCCATTCATTAAAATTTATTAAAAAAATAACACAAATCGCTGTAACAATTCAATCCAAAAACCATCTTACTACCAAAATCATTATAAATGAAACGTTTTTTTACGCTTATTGCACTTATAACCTCCTTCTATTGTGCTAATGCACAGATGGTTCCGGGTTCGGGATCGTCTATCACGGGCAAAATATCGGGTACCGTTATCGACTCTATCACCAAAAAGCCGTTAGACTACGCTACCGTGAGCATTTCGCGCAGTGGTGGCAAGGCTATCCTGAACGGTACATTAACCGATGATAAAGGCAAATTTAGCCTAAACAATATTGCGCCAGGCAAATACAAGGTATCGGTAACCTTTATTGGATACCCTACCAAAGTATTTGACCCGGTAGAAACCACACCCGGCAAACCCGACAATAACATGGGTAACGTGGTGGTAGCACCAAGCGCCAAAACACTTGGTGCCGTTACTGTAGTTGGTCAAACCCCGGTTATTGAAAACAAGATTGATAAAATTGTTTATAACGCGGAGAAAGACGTTACCACTACCGGCGGTAACGCTACTGACGTTTTGCGTAAAGTACCTTTGGTATCCGTAGATTTAGATGGTAAGCCATCTTTACGCGGCGACCAAAACGTACGTGTTTTGATTAATGGTAAGCCTTCGGGAGCATTATCAGCCAGTTTAGCTGACGTATTGCGTACCATTCCCGCCGACCAGATTAAAAGCATTGAGGTAATTACCTCGCCATCGGCTAAATATGATGCCGAAGGATCTGGTGGTATCATCAACATTATCACCAAAAGTAAAAACGTTTCGGGTTTGAGCGGCTCTATCAGAGATCGGAAGAGCA
>CAXYKR010000226.1:0-3879 GCA_964277815.1 uncultured Mucilaginibacter sp.
CCCTGTAAGTCAGGTAATCCTGGATGCGCGCCGATAGCTACGCCTTTTTTGATAGCTAAGGTTACCGTCTGTTGCATGACGTGCGGGTCGCCGGCATGGAAACCGCAGGCAATATTGGCCGAGGTAATATAATCTAACAGTAATTCATCATTAGGCATGGCATAATTGCCGAATGCCTCGCCCATGTCGCAGTTTAAATCAACAGTTTGCATCAGAGGATATTAAGGGTAATTTACAAAAATTTGGCGTGCAATGTTGCCACCACTTTCTGTAAATTTTGTTCCCGTTCAATATACAGCATTTCTGCCTCTGCCTGTGATATCTGTTTAAAAAATATCTGGTCGCCGGGTTTGAGTTGTCCGCATAAAGGTAAATCAACCGATGCTACCTGGGCAATACGCGGATAACCACCCGTGGTTTGGCAGTCGGCCATCAACAAAATTAGTTCGCCGTTGCCGGTAACCTGTACGGTACCCATAGTTACGGCGGTAGATAATAGTTCTGATGTATTTACGCGCTGCATCGCCGGGCCATCGAACCGGTAACCCATTCGGTTACTTTGCTGACTTAGGGTAAATCCTACGGTAAACATTCTATCAACCGACGAGGAATCAAACCAGGAAGATTCAGGGCCAGCCGTCACACGGATAACATTGGTATTTTGGAGTTCAATTGACGCCTTGTTAACCGACCAATTAGGAAAAGCAATTTGCTCACCCGATAAGCTTTTAATAAGAGCTTTGTTCAATTCCGTTAAACCTTCATTGCTTTTTAGTATTTCTCCGGTTTGCAAAGCACGGCCGCTTATACCGCCTATTTGCGCGGGAAGGTAAGTACTGCAACTACCCAAGACCGTCGGAACATCAAAACCACCTGCGATAGCCAGGTAAGTGCGGCTACCTTTATTGTTGTTTTGTAATGAGATAATCGAACCGCCGGGAATGAATATTGGGCGGTTGACCGGTAATAACTGGTTGCCACATTTTAGTATAGCTCCTTCACCGGCGTAGGCGATGACTGTCGGGGTATCCGCTTTAAACTCCGCAGCACCATAAGTAAATTCAATAACCGGAGCCTCTTTTGTATTGCCCAAGGCGATGTTGGCAATCCTGGCCGACAAGCTATCCATTGGCCCTGAAACCGGCACCGCCTGCGACAGGTATGCCCAGCGGCCCATATCCTGAACCGTACTTAATACCCCCGGTTTGATGGTTTTTAGTTGCATTTCAGGTGGCTTGATAACTTTTAAACTCGCTTGCAGGGATAGGCTCGAATTGTACCCTGTCGCCCGCTTTAAGCAGCGAAGGCTGCGTTCGTGTGGCATCAAACATGGACAGCGGCGTACACCCGATAATCTGCCAGCCGCCGGGCGTTTGTAAGGGGTAAACTCCGGTTTGTTCGCCGGCGATGCCCACCGACCCGACTGGCACTGATGCCCGTGGCATGGCCTTGCGTGGCGAAGCCAATGTTTTATCCATTCCGCCCAGGTAAGCAAACCCAGGCACAAAGCCCACCATGTAAACCGTATAAATGGCCGTGGAATGTATATTGATGACAGCTTCAGCAGACAGTTTGTGCATCGCGGCTACTTCCTCAAGGTCGGGCCCAAAGTCGCCACCATAACACACCGGGATAATTACAGGTGATTGTGTCGTAATTTCTCTTTGCGAATTGGGGATGTTCAAAGAGAGTATATAGTTGCTCACTTTTTGGAAACAGTGCAATCCATCCAAATCTGACTGGTAAACCTTTAATGGGTCATAATAAATGGTCAGAGTGCTGTAAGCCGGTACTGTAGTTATCAATCCAGGATAAGGCTTTTCCAGAATAAGCTGATTTACTGTGGTTATCTGCGTCAGTAAATCCGCTGAAATGGTATTGCCGAATTGCAGCGTAATGGCTTTTTCGCTTAGCGGATAAATAATAAGTTGAGGGAAGTGCTCACGCAATGTTTGCATCGAGGCTAAAATAGGAGAATTATCATTCAATAATAACGCACTCCTACTTTTCTATTGAATGATTGGGCAGTCGGCCGTATTACTGGCATTAGCACTATGCTTAAAACAACGAGGCCCCTACTTTTTAAGTAAGGGCCTCGTAAATATCTGTCAAAACTAAGGTTACATACCTGCTTTAGTTAACTGCACCGAGCTATCCGATGGCGCTGCAAACCGGTCGGCAACAATACCTTCGTTTAAATATTTGGACGTATAGCTGTTTACGTTTGCACTAATAAACAACATGTTTTTGCCTTTGATTAAATCGATGATACGATTAGAAACTTCGGGCGATACTGCCGGGCATCCAAAGCTGCGGCCCAAACGGCCTAATTGCTTAATAGTGTTTTCGCAAACGTAATCAGCGGCATGCAATACTACCGAGCGTGACCGGGCATGGCTGTTAAAGCCAACATCCATACCATTTAAACGTAAGGAGCGACCGTGTTTACCATAGTAAATATCGTCAGTAACGTAAAAGCCCAGGCTGCTTTGATGCGAATCGGCTTTGTCAGAAAACTGAGTGGCCATGTCGTCACCGCTGCCTTCGCCGTGCGCTACCCATGTATTGAGTAAAAGCTGCTTTTTGAGCAGATCAACAATCCACATACGCTTTTGCGTACTGGCTTTATTAAAGTCGATAACCGTTACTACCGTGCTTGCTGGCGACAATTTCTCGCTGTCTTTTAAGTTATAATAACCTACTACGGCTTTCTGAAAAACGTCATAATCCATACCTACAGCCTTTAAACCGGCAGTTTGGTATACATCGGCAACATAATTTTCAAAAGCGCTGTGTACTACAGCAGACTTAGCTTCTTTTTTAGTAGCCAGCGCGGCGTTTTTAACCGTGGCCGAACGTGAACTGATAATAGCAGAAGTAAGAATAACGAGCAGGGTAATAGCTAACCAGAATTTTCTTCGCATATGTCCGTTGATAGTTTTAATCATCTGTTATGGTGTTAAAAAAGTCAACAGGCTTAAGTTGGTAGATTACGTATTGTTGTGATTGTTAAATCAAATATAATCAAACCGCAGCCCGGTTAGGTCATTACAATTTCATTTATCTTTAACTCCTAAATTACAAAAAAAGTTTATTGGCGCCTTAGATTACTGTACCCATTTTACTTTTTCTTCCAGCGGCGTTTTTCTTACACCTTCAGGGTTGGCATCGCTGTAACCCAGGTATAAAAGGCCCAATACCTGGTCGTCGGCACCTAAGTTCAAGTGTTCTTTCATCACTGATTTCAGAGTAGCGCCACCCGTGCTCCAAAAAGAGGCAATATTCAATGAGGTTGCGCCTAATAGCAGGTTTTGTATGGCGCATGATGCTGCGGCAACTTCTTCAACCACCGGTATCTTTGATAATTCGCTGCGGTGCATAATAGCCACCACCACGTGCGAAACGTTGGCGCCCATATTAGCCAGGTTGTTGTAAGTGGCCGGGTTAAAATTATCGCCTGCGGCTTGTTTGTACAATTCGGCGTGTTGCTGGCAAAAAGCAACCGGGTTTTCATAAACTACGAAGCGCCATGGCTCGGTAAAGGCATGGGTAGGAGCCCAGTCGGCCAGCTCAAGTAAGGCGGCCACATGGCCGTTTGGTATTTTTTGCCCGTTCATCATACCCGGTTTAATGGTACGACGGGTTTTGATAATTTGCGACAGGCTTGCAAATGTTTGATTATCCATAAAGTATTAGTTTGTACGCTGAGTTTTGCCGCAAAAGTAAACTAAATACCTCGAATAATGATTTGCCCGCCCGGTTATTTATCTATCAACACGCCTTGCTTCATCATCAATTTTTGCCCGGTAGGGCATAAATCAAGTAACACACATTGCTGACAGGCCGGCTTGTAATGAAAGCAAACTTTTTGCCCATGCC
>CAXYKR010000227.1:0-6452 GCA_964277815.1 uncultured Mucilaginibacter sp.
CATATTTCCTTTCGTTGTGCTTAACTTCAACAGCGCCAGACTCTTTTAAAATGTTGGTAATATCACTGTGTGGTGTATTTCCTTTCGCATCAATGGCAATTACAAAACGGTCGTCGGTGGCACGCAGGTCCATTACACGCGGAGCGCGGCCGGGAGCCAAATGCGTTGCGAAGAAGAACGTCAATACCATACCGAATGCAGTAAAAAGGATAGTCCACTCAAATGTAAACGGAACAAAATCCGGCATTGCAAAGTGTGGCTTACCACCAATGTTCATCGGCCAGTCATGCACCAGCGTGTAGTAAACAATGCTGAAGATTACTGTTGCACCTAAACATCCGAAGCAAAAAGCTGCGTATCCTAAGCGAGATTCTTTAACTCCCAATTTGGCCTCAATACCGTGTATAGGCATAGGCGTATACACATCATAAATCGGAATACTTTTTTTCTGTAGCTCGCCGATCCCCTTCATTAATAGGTCCGGATCGTCAAAACAACCTAATATAAATTTAGTGCTGCTCATAATTATGCTTTTTGGTATTGAGTTAAATCAACACTGTCGTACTTTTCTAATGACTTAATATATTCTTCTGCTTGCTCAGGATCAACATGACCTTCGTCAAGTAATTTTTTCTTAGCCTGCTCACTTGAAGTTTTCACCAGCAATTTCACCTCGGCCATAGCTACAGAAGGTAATACACGGATAAACAACAGGAACATTACGAAGAACAAACCAATCGAACCTACGAAGATGCCCACATCTGTCCAGGTTGGATAGAACATTACCCAGCTTGATGGGATAAAGTCGCGGTGTAATGAGGTTACGATAATTACGAAACGCTCGAACCACATACCGATGTTTACGATGATAGACAGAATCCAGGATAATGGGATGTTGATACGGATCTTTTTGAACCAGAATAGCTGCGGCGTAATTACGTTACAAGTCATCATGCTCCAGTAAGCCCACCAGTACGGGCCGGTTGAACGGTTAATGAATGCATATTGCTCGTATTCTACACCAGAGTACCAGGCAATGAAGAACTCAGTAATGTAAGCCACACCAACGATTGAACCGGTTAACAAGATAATCTTGTTCATAGATTCAATGTGGAACATGGTGATGTAGTTCTCTAAACCTAATACTTTACGGGCAATCAGCAACAAGGTTTGCACCATGGCGAAACCTGAGAAAATCGCACCGGCAACGAAGTATGGAGGGAAGATGGTAGTGTGCCATCCCGGCTCTAACGATGTAGCAAAGTCAAACGATACAATAGTGTGTACCGAAAGTACCAATGGAGTTGAGATACCGGCCAGGATTAATGACACGGTCTCGAAACGCTGCCAGGTTTTTACTGAACCTGTCCATCCGAAAGAAAGAACAGAATAAATACGGCGACGTAAACCAGTAGCACGGTCGCGGATACTGGCGATGTCAGGCAATAAACCTGTGTACCAGAATACTAACGACACCGAGAAGTAAGTTGAAATCGCGAACACGTCCATCATCAGTGCCGAGTTCCAGTTTACCCATAATGAACCGTACTGGTTTGGTAATGGTAAGGTCCAATAAGCTAACCAAGGACGGCCCATGTGACCGAAGATGTACGTGGCGGCACAAATAACGGCGAATATAGTCATCGCCTCTGCCGAGCGGTTGATGGAGTTACGCCAGTTTTGACGGAATAGCAACAATACTGCAGAAATAAGTGTACCTGCGTGACCGATACCTACCCACCACACGAAACCGGTGATGTCCCAGGCCCAGCCTACTGTTTTATTTAATCCCCACTCCCCTACACCGAACCAGAAAGTCCAGCTGATAGAGAACACCCAAAGCGCTGCGCCGGCTGATGCTAAAGCAAAACCGATCCACCAGGCTAAGTTGGGTTTATTTTCAACAGGGAGTAAAACCTCGTTAGTAATTTGGGCATAGGTTATATTCTTGCCCGTAATTAACGGTTCCCTGATTATTGATTCACTGTGAGATGCCATAGTATATTATATCTCGTGTAATTAAGTTTATGCTTCTGTTGTTGCTGCTTCTCTGTTTCTAACTTTGGTTTGGTAACCGATACCTGGCTTAACGTTCAACTCTTCAAGCACGTAGTAAGTTCTTTCGCTCTTCAATGCTTTTGATACTTCAGAGTTAGGGTCTTTAGCGTTACCGAAGATGATAGCGTTAGTAGGACAAGTTTGCTGACAAGCAACTTTAACCTCACCATCAGCCAATGGACGTTTTTGCAATTTGGCATTCAGTTTACCAGCCTGAATACGCTGAACACACATTGAACATTTCTCCATTACACCACGGAAACGGGTAGTAACGTCTGGGTTCAATACTAATTCAGTATAATCGTTTTGCAGGTAGTTTTCGAAACGTGAATCGTTCCAGTAGTTAAACCAGTTGAAACGACGTACTTTATACGGACAGTTGTTAGCGCAATAACGGGTACCAACACAACGGTTGTAAGTCATCTGGTTTAAACCTTCAGACGAGTGCGTAGTTGCTAAAACCGGACATACTGTTTCGCAAGGAGCGTGGTCACAATGCTGACAAAGCATCGGCTGGTAAGTAACCGAAACGTTATCTAAGTTTTCCAGCTTGTCGATTTCTTTCTCTTCTGTTACGTTTTTGCCTTTTTCGTCATAGCTGTAGTAACGGTCGATACGAATCCAGTGCATCTCACGACGACGGCGAACCTCGTCACGACCTACAACCGGTACGTTGTTTTCTACGTTACAAGCAACCACACAAGCACCACAACCGGTACAAGCGTTCAGGTCGATAGCCATCACCCAGTCGTACTGCGGACGGTCATACTCATCCCAAAGGCTGTAGGTTTCTTTTTCGCCACCCTCTTTTTCGCCTTTTTCTTCAGACTTTTTAAGATACTGCTGTAATGTAGTCTCGCGAATTACATCACGACCTTCGTATGAGTGGTGAGTTTGTGTTTGAGCTAAGACAACTTTGTCGCCGCCAACAGCTTCCAGTGTTGCTACAGTATTGCCCTGGAATGTTCCGTTAGCAAAAGCCAGGAATGGGAAAGCATTTTTCCCAACCTCATCTCCTACTTTACCAGATTTAGTACGACCGTAACCTAAAGCGATAGAGATTGTACCCTGCGCCTGGCCTGGCTGTAATAATATCGGTAATTCGGTAGTATAGTTGTTAGCAGTTACTTTAACTACATCACCTTCTTCAAACTTCATGTCTTTAGCGGTTTTAGGCGCTATAGCAACATAGTTATCCCAGGTAACTTTAGAGATGGGGTCAGGTAATTCCTGTAACCAAGGGTTGTTTGCGTAACGGCCGTCTAAAACAGTATTACTTTCAAACACCTGTAATTCTAATTTGCCTTGTGGTGCAGCATTTTTTGCACTTTGGCTTAAGATAGTTTGTGCTACAGCATTTAAATCGCGGCTGAAGGTATAGGTACCTGCAGGTTTAGCTGTAGTTTTTACAAAACCGGTTTGCAATAAAGTTTCCCAACCATTCTGACCGGCTAAACCAGCCTGAGGTAAGATGTTGGTGTTCCAGGTATTGCGTACGTAAGTATAGTAATCTTTAACCGGGTTGTTTGACCATACCAGTAAGCTTTGCTCAGCTTTACGGCTATCGTAAACCGGGTTGATAGTCGGCTGTACGATAGTATAGTATCCTTCTACCGAGTTCTCGTCACCCCATGATTCCAGGAAGTGGCTGTTGGTGGCAATTACATTACACTGAGAAGCAGTTTCGTCGGCGTAATCAGCAAATGATACTCTCAGGCGTACTTTTTTCAAAGCATCAGCAAATGCGCTGCTTTGGTAGTAGTTATAAACCGGGTTGGCGTTTAAGAAAAACACTGCACCAACCTGGCCAGATTTCATTTCGTTTAATAAAGCTACCATTTCGGCATCGTTACCTTTGTACTGGTAAGATGGATTATCCAAATCGATAGTGGTTCCGTAGCT
The DNA here is from genome assembly GCA_964277815.1 of uncultured Mucilaginibacter sp. GTDB lineage: Bacteria > Bacteroidota > Bacteroidia > Sphingobacteriales > Sphingobacteriaceae > Mucilaginibacter. The sequence goes on from CAXYKR010000227.1 coordinate 3,961, forward strand.
GCCCAACAATGAGTTGATGGCATTTACTAAAACCTGGATGGCAACATCATTGCTACCGGCTACTACCAGGGCACGGCCTTTGGCAGCAACTAATTCTTTAGCAGCTAAGGTAACTGCATTATCAGCAGCTGTGTTAGATAACTTTTTAGAACCTGGTAAAGATGTACCCGATATAGCGTTATATAAGTTAATTAAGGCAACACCTTCTTCAGATGGTTTAATTGGAATGCGGGTATCAGCGTTACTTCCGGTTAAGCTCATGCGAGACTCGAACTGGATGTGGCGCGACATCTTTTTACCCTCTAAAGCTTGGTGGCTACGTTTAGACACATACTGACGCATGTGCTCGGCCTGTGAAATCCATGGGCCTAAAAAGTCGGCGCCAAAGCTTACAATCACGTCAGCTTTATCAAAGCTGTAACGTGGAAGTACGGCTTTACCGAAGCTGTTTTGGTTAGCCTGGATGATACCGGTTAAAGAGATTGGATCGTAGTTAACCAGTTTAGTGGTTGGGTATTGTGCAATAAAATCATTAATTACCCTTAAGCTTGAAGGGCTGTTAATGGTTGATGAAACAATACGTATTTGTTTACCGCTGGCTTTAATGGCAGCCAGTTCGTTTTTTACAAAGCTATCTAGGGCGCTCCACGCAGTTTCGCCACCGTCCTGCATCGGACCTTTAAGGCGGTTAGCGTTGTACAACTCTAACAACGAAGCCTGGGTTTGTGCGTTAACACCACCCTGACCTAAAACATCGCCCGGGTTACCTTCAATTTTAATAGGGCGACCCTCACGGGTTTTTACTAATATGGACTGACCGTTGTAGCTTGACACGTAAAAGTTAGCTACACCAGGAGTTACCTCCTCCGGTTTAATCAGGTAAGGGATAGATTTATGTACAGGAGTTTTCTGGCAGGCGGCTAAAGAAACAGCACCTAAACCAAAGCCCAGCGTTTTTAAAAAGTTACGACGCGGAGTTTTACCGGTAAGGCCGGTACCGCTAAGCACATCCTCAATAGGAATAGGCTCGGCAAACTCGTGTTTGTTTAACTCAACAAACTCCGGGGTATTGTTCAGCTCTTCTAAACCTTTCCAGTATTTTTTGTTGCTTTCCATTTAAGCTATATAACTATTTTGCTAAGTTCTTTTTAATTAATTGATTAATAGTGGCATTTAGCACACTCTAAACCACCCAGTGCAGCAGCAGTAACTTTTTCACCGCGTTTTAAACGCTCGTGTACTTCTATCATGTTGTCATAATAGGCGTTACCTTTAAAGCCGGTTTCGGTACGGCGGTGACACTGGATACACCATTTCATGGTAAGTGGTGAATACTGATACACCTCTTTCATGGTTTGGATAGGACCGTGACACTTCTGACACTCTAAGCCAGCAACTTTAACGTGCTGAGAGTGGTTGAAGTAGGCAAAGTCAGGCAGGTTATGGATACGTACCCACTGAATAGGACGGGCTTTGGTAGTATCATATTTCTGCGTTGATGGGTCATAACCTAAGGCATCATAAATTTTGTGAATCTCAGGTGATTCGGTTTTAACCACCTTGTGACAGTTCATACAAATATTTAATGATGGGATAGTAGCGTTTTTACCTTTATAAGCAGGTGAGTGACAGTACTGACAGTTAATCTTCATCACACCGGCGTGCAGCTCGTGCGAGTATTTGATTGGTTGTACCGGCTGATAGCCCTGGTGCACGTTAGTGTTCCACATGGTTACCCAGCTCCAGCTGCCCATAGCCAGTGTACCGGCCAAAACAAAGAAGAATACCAGTTTCTTGTTTTTAGCTAACTTTTTAACAGTAGCAAAACGGTCAACGGTAACAGCCTCTTCAGTTTCAGCAGTTTCTTCCGGCAGCAAATCTTTGCGTTTTAATAATAAACGCTCTAAAGTACCGATGGCACGGTTTAACACCAGGATAACGATGAAAGCAATTACGATAACGGCTAACAAACCGAAAATCATAAAGCTGCTTGGTGTATCAGATGCAGCAGCGGCAGCACCACCAACTGCAGCACCCCCTGCCGGAGCAGCCTGCATTTTTTTGTACTCGGTGCGAACGTATGCAATAATGTTAGCTACATCACCGTCGCTTAACTCGGTGAACACGTTCATGCCCGCCTGGTTGTACTCGTTGTAAATTGCAAGCGCTTTTTTGTCTTTAGCTGCAATTAAAGCCTGGTTATTTTGAATCCATTTAGTTAACCATTTATCATCTGTTTCAGAAGTAATGGTTGGACCTAAGGCCGGGCCGGTCATGCGCTGGTCGAGCTTGTGACATGACGTACATTTGGCCTTATATAAAGCTTCACCCTTTGCAACATCAGCCTGCGCATGAGCTGATAAGCCCATAGTTGCCAAGCCTGCTACAAGTAAAACTGACCTTGAAAACTGTTTAAGAAGTAATGAGAATTTTCTCATAGAGTGTATTTATGCTTAGATAATTTTTAAGTATGATAACGGTTCACTATAAAA
>CAXYKR010000228.1:0-9152 GCA_964277815.1 uncultured Mucilaginibacter sp.
GGTAAACTTAAAGCCGGCGTATGGCGTGGCGTGCTGCAACCGGCCGCAGGCGGCGAACTGCCCTTTAATTTTGAAGTGAAAGACACTGCCGGCCGGCAGCAATTAACCATATTTAACGCGGGCGAGCGTTTTAAAGTAAAAGACATCCGGGTAAAAGGTGATTCTGTATTTATCCATATGCCTTTGTTCGATTCTGAATTTAAACTTCAGCAAAAAAACAATACCCTAACCGGTAACTGGATTAGGCACCTGGGCAACCGGGATGCCGTAATACCCTTTACCGCGCAGCACAATGTAAAATGGCGCTTTTTTGCGAAGCCCGAAGCACCGGCTTATCAAATATCCGGCAGGTGGTCGGCTATATTTGGTGAAGGAGCCGAGCGTGATACTACCGTGGGCGAGTTTGTGCAAAAAGGCAACCGGGTAACGGGTACGTTTTTAACCACCACCGGCGACTATCGCTACCTGGAAGGTACCATCAACGGCAAAAAGCTCTATTTGTCGTGCTTTGATGGTGGTCATGCCTTTTTGTTTACTGCCAATCTTCAGGATGCTAAAACCATGACTAATGGCTTGTTTGGCACCACACCATGGACGGCTGTTAAAAATGTGAAAGCTAAATTGCCCGATGCTTATTCGCTCACCGTTTTAAAGCCCGGATATAAAAAAATAGAATTTTCGTTTCCTGATTTAAACGGGCAAAAAGTTAGTCTTAACGATGCACGTTTTAAGAACAAGGTAGTCATCCTGCAAATTATGGGCTCGTGGTGCCCTAATTGTATGGACGAAACCGCTTACCTGGTGAACTACTATAAAAAGTATCATAAAAAAGGTGTCGAGGTGCTGGGCTTAGCTTACGAGCGTAGCGCAGAGTTTGAGCAGGCTCGTAAAGCCGTATTGCAGGAAAAAAATCACTTCAACGTGCCTTACCCGCTGCTGCTTACCGGGTATACAAACAACAAAAAAGAAACCGCTAAAAGTTTACCGATGCTCAGCAACTTCCTGGCGTTTCCTACCACTATTATTATCGATAAAAAAGGTGACGTGCGTAAAATCTATACCGGCTTTAGCGGTCTCGGAACGGGTGCTCACTACACCGAATTTGTAAACGGCTTTGAACGACTGACGGATAACTTACTGGCTGAGAAATAACCTCGTATTTTTTATTCAGGCAGATATAAAATTTAGACATTTATAAACAAAGGACACTTATTGGGTGTCCTTTGCTGGTTTCTTTTCTCTTGGGCCGCGTTTGTAAATAATCAGGCCGTTTAAAAAATTGCGTAATATCTGGTCGCCGCAGGGCTTAAAATTGGGATGGTCTTCGGCGCGAAAGATGGCGCTTAGCTCTGTTTTACTTACATTAAAGTCGGCCAGTTTTAAAACGGCCACAATATCATCGTCGGTAAACTTCATGGCTACCCGAAGTTTTTTCATAATATCATTATTGCTCATAACGCTGTTTTGCCTTTATATTGAAATTTCAAACTTAACTTTTTTGTTTGTTTCCCACTCTTAATCATATTAAAAGCTGGTCAATCAAAGGTAAGTAAGACTATATAGATTATGAAAAAAGGAGTTTTAAAGGCGATGCTGTTAATTTAAAGTTCCTGGTTCTGCATAGAATATGCTTTCCACCGTCGCAACAGTTAAAATGCCTCCGGTATAAGCTACTAAATCACTCCATAAAAAACTTTGGCCCAAAATCAGGTGTCCTATTAAAGTCGACCGGATGTTATTTATCCAGGGGGCCTGGTAAAGCTGGCTAATTTCAATCGCGAAGCAAAAAGCTAAGCTCCATAGGGCAATTTTGAGGATAGTCGCGTGTACAAAAACAACGCGCATCATCAAGTAAATCATTACGGCCCACAATGCATCGCCAACCCATAACGGTATTGCAGGTATTTTACGCGATACCAATCCGGCTGCAATTACCGCAGCAACGCAAAGTAAATATTTGAGCCTAAGCTTGTTCATGCAAGGATTTAAGGGTTAATAATAAGACTTTTTTGCCAATGTTATAATTTAATGCATAGTTTGCTGCTATTGCGGAAATGGAAAAAACAAGAAAAAATCAAAATGTAAAAAGTACTTTTGCAAACTTTATATATTTGGTGATATGCTTAGAACTCATACTTGTGGCGAGTTAAATCTCAACGATTTAGGTAAAACAGTAACCCTTTGCGGATGGGTACAAAAATCGCGCGATTTGGGTGGTACTACATTTATTGATGTACGCGACCGCTACGGAATTACCCAGTTGGTGCTAAATGCAGACACCGATGCAACTTTGCGCGAAGCCGGGCGTAACCTCGGTCGCGAATTTGTTATTAAAGTAAGCGGCAAAGTGCTGGAGCGTACCAGCAAAAACCTTAAAATCCCTACCGGCGAAATTGAAATTGCTGTTGAAGGATTAGAAGTGCTGAACGAAGCTAAAATACCACCATTTATTATTGAGGACGTAACCGACGGCGGCGAGGAATTACGCGCCAAATACCGTTACCTGGATTTGCGCCGTAACCCTATACGCAACAACCTGATGCTGCGTCACAAAATGGCCCAGGAAATCCGTCGTTACCTGGACGGGCTGGATTTTATGGAGGTAGAAACCCCCGTGTTGATTAAGTCTACCCCCGAAGGTGCCCGTGATTTTGTGGTGCCAAGCCGCATGAACCCGGGCGAGTTTTATGCCCTGCCGCAATCGCCGCAAACCTTTAAGCAGTTATTGATGGTAAGCGGTTTTGACCGTTACTTCCAGATTGTAAAATGCTTTAGGGATGAGGATTTACGTGCCGACCGTCAGCCGGAGTTTACCCAAATCGACTGTGAAATGTCGTTCATCGAACAGGAAGATATCCTGAATATTTTCGAGGGCCTGGCACGTCACCTGTTTAAAAATATCAAAGGCATCGAACTGGATACTTTCCCGCGGATGCAGTATGCCGATGCCATGCGTTTATATGGTTCGGACAAGCCTGATATCCGTTTTAGGATGCAGTTTGTTGAGCTGAATGATATAGTAAAAGGTAAAAACTTTGGTGTATTTGACAATGCCGAATTGGTGGTGGGTATCAATGCCAAGGGGGCTGCCAGCTATACCCGTAAGCAATTAGACGAATTAACCGATTGGTTAAAGCGCCCTCAAATTGGTGCTACAGGTTTAATTTATATGCGTCATAACGAAGATGGTACCCTGAAATCGTCAGTTGATAAATTCTATAACGAAGAAGAGCTGCAAAAGTGGTCGGCTGCATTTGCAACTCAGCCCGGCGATTTAGTGCTGATTTTGGCCGGTAACACCGACAAGGTGCGCAAGCAGTTGAATGAGTTGCGTTTAGAAATGGGCAGCCGCTTAGGCCTTCGCAGCAAGGATGTGTTTGCGCCATTGTGGGTACTCGACTTCCCACTGTTAGAGTTCGACGAAGAGTCGGGCCGCTGGCACGCCATGCACCACCCGTTTACCTCGCCTAAGCCTGAGGACATTGATCAATTAGACAGCAATCCGGGAGCAGTACGTGCCAACGCTTATGATATGGTGATTAACGGTATCGAAGTGGGCGGTGGTTCTATCCGTATATACGACCGCGCTTTGCAGGCCTTAATGTTTAAGCATTTAGGTTTTAGCGCCGAAGAAGCACAAAAGCAGTTTGGCTTTTTAATGGATGCCTTTGAATTTGGCGCACCTCCGCATGGTGGTATTGCCTTGGGCTTCGACAGACTTTGCTCTATTTTTGCAGGCTTGGATTCTATCCGCGATGTGATAGCTTTCCCTAAAAATAACTCGGGCCGCGATGTGATGATTGATTCGCCTTCGGTAATTGCCGATGCGCAGATGAAAGAGCTGAATATTAAAACAACCGTATAAATAGTTCATGAAAAGATTAATGTTATTGTGCAGCATGCTGGTTTGGTGTGTAGCGGCGTGCAAAAAAGATGATACTGCAAAAAAAGCTGCTGAACAAGCCGCAGCCGACGGTGCTCAAATACAAGCTTATATCGCTGCTAACAAAATAACAGCAACAAAAGACCCTTCGGGCTTATACTATCAGATTGTAACGCCGGGTACCGGAGCATATCCAACAGCAAGTTCTGTGTACAATGTAAACTATAAAGGTGAGTTTATTACCGGTGGTACTTTTGATAGTGGTACACTGCCTAACTTTACATTAGACGGCGTTATACAAGGCTGGCAAATAGGCTTACCTAAAATAAACCAAGGAGGGCGTATTAAATTAATGATACCTTCTGCGTTGGCCTACGGGCCTTCAGGAAGCGGGCCTATTCCCGGAAATGCAGTTTTAGTGTTTACCATTGATTTGCTGAGTTTCAGATAGCTGTTTGTATATCATAACTTCTAATAAAGAAGCGTCAATGCAATTTCAACAAAGTAAATTGTTTTGACGCTTCTTTATTTTAGGACACTAAGGCTTTAAGGGATGTATATCAATACATGTGTCCTACCGCAGCTTTACAAATTGTACCTTGTAAAGACTATTCTATTTCACAAACATAAATACTGTTTTACAGGATTAGGTTAGTAATAGCTTCAAACCATAATGCGAGAGAATTCATAGCAATATTATATCTTAGTGCTATGGATAATTTAAACGAGAAAAGTTCCTTAAAGGAATTTAGTGATAGAGAAATTTTGGAATTAATATTAGCTAATCAGGTTATATTGCTTAGGAGGTTAACTAATATTCAGGATAAAGTATTTAGCACAAAAGATGGCGATGCATATCCTCATTTTAGCGATACATTTGGTTCGTTATATGGGGATGCATCTGCTGTTAAAGAAGGAATCGACGATTATTTGCAAAATCGTTGAGCTTCTTTATTTTAAACTTATTACTGGATTTTTTAAGATAGATCGCCTTACATAAGGTTACTCTATCTTAAAATTCAATGATTAATTACTATTTCTACTCTTATCACCATCAGCAATCTGCTTAATCAGCGTGCCCCAGGCAATAGGATTGAGTAATGGGTTAGGGATTAGCGAGTGCGAGTTCTGAATGCGGGTATGCATATCCTGAGCCACAGCCGACTGTATCTCGTTGGCGTCACGCGGCAAGGTGCTTCCTAAAGCAGCCAGCGAGCTCCTGCTCAGGTTTTTCCGGGCATTTTCCAAATCGTCGTCGGCCAGCTTCATGGTCAGAAAGTCTTTCTTAAACTCATCTGTAGTAGCCCACGGAAACATGTGAAATGCCGGCAGGTTGATTACCTGCGGTTTCATCGGCACTTGTACGGTGTAACTCTTATTAGCAACATTGGCAGGTATTACCAGTTCTTGCGGGGCAAAACCTACTGCGGTAAAACGCAGGGTGTCCTGCTCATGGGCAACGAAAGAGAAATATCCTTTATAGTTGGCAATAAAAACCGACTTTTTGTTAGACAGGTTAGTGATAGAAACATACGGGACAATTACCTTGGAGCTATCCGCATTATAGGTAATACCGGTAAATTGCACCAACGGCTTCTCTGCAACCTGCGCTTGGGTTGCAAATCCGGCAAAAAGGCCAACTATCCATATCAGTAAACGCTTCTTCATTTAACACTTATAAACCGTACGTATTTAAGTACGCCGGTTTTGCCCAAATAGTTCAGGTTTGCAAAAATAATATTTTAGGTAAGGCGCTTATTGATTTTAACATTACTTAACATTACCGCATGTTGGCGGGTAACACCGCGTTCGGGTCGTCAATGTCGGTTAAATTAATGGCCTCAACGGCGGTAATCTCGGGCACGGCCTTCATAATCGCCTGCTCAATGCCAGCCTTCAGGGTCATGATACTCATAGGGCACGACTCGCACGAGCCTAACAGCTTAAGCTTTACCACGTTATCAGGAGTAATCTCTTCCACCGAAACATTCCCGCCGTCAGTCTCTAAATAAGGTCTTATCGTATCTAAAGCTGCTTCTACCTGACTAACTAAACTCATCTTTATTATTTTATTTTAGGTAAGTAAAGATATTAATTTTTTAACGATTTATGACATCGGCATAATTGGTAGCCTCGGCATTGTTGATAGCCACTTGTTGCGCAACACGCTCGGCAATGTGCTTAAAGGCTTTGTCCATAATACCATCATTGGTCAGCACCACCGGTTTGCCGGCATCGCCCGATTCGCTAATGCTTCTTACCAGCGGAATCTCGCCCAAAAACGGTGCATTAACTAGTTGGGCAAGTTTTAAACCGCCGCCTTGTCCAAAAATATAATATTTGTTATCCGGCAACTCGGCAGGGGTAAAGTACGACATGTTTTCGATGATGCCTAAAATCGGCACGTTGATAGAGTCCATCATCAGCATACCCACGCCTTTCTTAGCATCGGCAAGCGCTACGTCCTGCGGTGTAGTCACAATAACGGCACCGGTAATCGGGAAACTTTGGGTAACCGTAATGTGGATATCGCCGGTGCCGGGCGGCAAATCAACTACCAGGTAATCCAGTTCGCCCCAATCGGCATCGTTAAACAGTTGTTTTACCGCGGTAGATACCATCGGTCCGCGCCATGGCACGGGCTGGTTGGGGTCGGTAAAAAAGCCGATAGATAATAGCTTGATACCGTATTGCTCAATAGGCTCGATGCGTGTTTTGCCATTTTGCTGGCTGGCTTTAGGGCGTGCCCCTTCCAGTCCGAACATAATAGGCACCGACGGGCCGTAAATATCTGCATCAATCAGTCCTACCTTTGCGCCCGAGGCCGCCAGGCTCAATGCCAGGTTGGCCGCCACGGTTGATTTACCCACACCGCCTTTACCCGATGCTACCGCAATGATGTTTTTTACACCCGGTACACCGGTATTTTTTTGCGTGGTCACACGCGAAGTCATGTTGACGCTTACCTCAATCTCCGGACTGATAAAATGGCTGATGGCATTGCGGCAGGCGTTTTCAATCAGGCCTTTCAAAGGACAGGCCGGTGTGGTTAATATCACCGAAAAGCTGAGTTTATTACCGTCGATATGAATATCCTGAATCATGTTCAGCGTTACCAAATCTTTTTTTAAATCTGGTTCTTCAACATTACTCAGGGCTTGTAAAACTTGTTCTTGGGTTAATTGCATGATGTTTGTAATGGCACAAAAATACTAAAACCGGCACTAATACTTTTTGTTACAGAAATAATTGAAGTTCAAAATCGTTTTATAGCCGATAAGAATTAGTTTTGGATAAAATTTACTGATGCATCGACCTACCGTTAAAAAGATTCTGCGCATTGCGGCCATAGTTGCCGGTATACTCTTCCTTGTTGCTTTAGTGGGTGGTTATGTGATGTACTCAAAGCGCGAAGCCTTGCTGCAAACAGCTATCAGCAAAGCTAAAGCAAAAGCCAAACGCGAGTATAATTTAGATGTAAAAATAGGCAAGGCCAGGTTTATTGGCGCCACCACGGTGGTGTTTGATGGCATCAGCATTGTGCCCGACCAGCGCGACAGCTTGTTACGCATCAACCATTTCGAAGTAAGCGTTAAAATTTGGCCGCTAATTGCCGGCAATATCAAACTATCGGATGTGACACTGAAGGATGGCTTTTTAAGTTTAGTAAGCAAAAACGGTCAGCGTAACTTCGATTTCCTCTTCCGTAAAAAAAGAGATTCTACCAGTACCAAAACCAAATCGGGTTTAAACGAACTGGCCGACAACCTGATTAATCAGGTTTTATATAAAATTCCGGATAATCTCAACCTCAGCAACTTCCGTATTACTTTTGCTGATGACAGCAACCAGGTAAAGCTTTTAGCCAAAACTGCAAAGATTGACGATGGCGATTTAACCTCGACCATTGATGTTAACGACAATGAGTCGACCTGGCATTTTGCCGGTAAGCTGCACCCGTCTGATAAAGAAATTGACGTAAAGCTTTATGCCGATGGCAAAAAGGTAGAACTGCCGCTGATTGAAAAGAAATTTAAGGTAAAGCTGAACTTTGATACGCTGACTACCCGCCTCAATAAAGTGGAACATGGCGATGACGAAACACAGGTTTATACCTATTGTGCTATTAAAAATCTGCTCATTAATCACCCGGCTTTGTCGGCCAATGACGTGGTGATTCCGAGCGGATCTATAGATGCCAATGTGTTTGTGGGCGATAAGTATGTGGCTTTAGATAGCTCGTCGGTTATTCACCTTAAAAAGCTCAACATCCACCCGTATATTAAATACAAAATGCGTCCCACCAAAATTTATACGGTGAAGATGCATACCGACTGGCAGGATGCTCAAAACTTTTTCGACTCGTTTCCGCAAGGGCTTTTTGATTCGTTGGAGGGCATACAAGTGGCCGGAAAGCTACGCTATAACATGCACTTGTTTCTGGATATGTCGAACCCCGACGATGTGCAGTTTGAATCAGGTTTAGCCAAGCAGGATTTCAGGATACTGAAATTTGGTAAAACAGATTTGAGCCGACTGAACCGGGAGTTTGTATACACCCCGTACGAGAAAGGGAAGCCCATGCCGCCGCGCACCATCGGCCCAAGCAACCCTAACTATACGCCGCTTTACAGCATAGCGCCCGATTTGCGCAACGCCGTGATGACGGCCGAAGACCCTTCATTTTATACCAACCATGGCTTTGTGCAAGAATCGTTACGTAAATCAATAGCCGAGGATATCAAAACCAAACGCTTTAAGCGCGGGGGCAGTACCATATCCATGCAGTTGATTAAAAATGCGTTTTTGAGCCGACAAAAAACCCTGACCCGTAAGGTGGAGGAAATATTAATTGTATGGCTGATTGAGAATGGTAACCTGATGACCAAAGACCGTATGCTCGAAGTATACTTTAATATTATTGAGTGGGGGCGCAATGTGTACGGCATAGGCGAGGCCTCGAGGTATTACTTCGGCAAGGCGCCGTCAGAACTTACCCTGGGCGAAAGTATTTACCTGGCCAGCATTGTACCTAACCCCAAAGCCGGTTTATATGCCTTTGAACCCGACGGAAGTTTGCGTTACCGTTTGCATGGCTATTTCAGGCTCATTGGTAATCTGATGGCCAAGCGCGGCTGGACACAACCCGACAGCAGCGCTTATGGTTTTTACAATGTGCGCTTAAAAGAATCGCTCCGTCAAAAAATCGCACCTATTGATACTGCCGTGGCTGATAGCCTGATGCGCCAAGACCCGGATGATATGCCGG
>CAXYKR010000229.1:0-6911 GCA_964277815.1 uncultured Mucilaginibacter sp.
AGCCGAAATAATGAGGCCTAAAATAATACCATTTTTATAGCCCAGTTTGTTCAGGATATCTACCCGGCTGGCTTGCGAGGCAAAGTACAGAATAAGCGACCCGATGAAGTATCCTCCGTAAAAGGTAAAGTCAATCAGCTGCGACTCAAACTGGGTTAAGTTGAAGTGGGTTTTACAGAACGGAATAAATATCCCGTTGGAGGCTGCTAAAAAGCCCCAGAAAAAGAATACGGTAATGAGGGTATACAACGCCGAACCGTAGCTTTTAGATTTACTTGGCTGCATGTGAAATTTATGTTATTTGGCTTTTAAGTGTGCTAACATACTGCAATTTTTATAATAATATAGTATACATTTACACATTGCTGCAACAATTTTCCCTTTTATTGTTTAACAGATAAGTTGCATATTCGCCGGGCGTAAAAATTAGAACTGTAGAATGTTTGAAGCTATTATTTCGGGAATTGGTATTGGCTTAGTCTTGACGTTTATCACCGGTCCTGTTTTTTTCGCATTAATCAAAACCAGCGTCGAGCGCGGCTTCCAGGCCGGTGCTGCTTTAGCCCTAGGTGTTGTTTGCAGTGATGTAGTATTTGTGGGCGCTATCATCTTTGGTTCGCAGTTTTTTGAAGTGCCTGAAAAAGCCAAAATATGGGCAGGCGTGGTTGGCAGTATCATCCTTTTAATTATAGGCACTCACTATCTTACTAAAAAGGCAGTGGTGGATTTTAACTCGCACACGCCTGTCCGGGTCAAACGTACAGGTTATTTTATCAAGGGCTTTTTGATGTGCATTTTTAATCCGGCCCTGCTCCTACACTGGATTACCGTTATCGGTACGGCCAGTACCGTTTACCACAAAGGCATACCTCACCGTCAGCTTAAAATAGCGGTAATGTTTTTCACTATACTTTGCGTGCAGTTTGGGATGGATGTGATTAAAGCCTTTTACGCCAATAAACTTCGGGCACATATCTCCGTAACCTTTGTGCACCGGTTAAACTACGTGGCCGGTGCAGCACTCATTATCGCCGCATTTGTCATCTTCGATCGTTTGGTTACGCACTACATCTTTTCGCCGCTGGCTACGAGTTGAACCGGCTTGCAGCTAAATAAAACCGGATGACTGTTTGCTTGGTTATTCATCAGACAACACACTCCATCCATGAAAAAGCACCTTTTATTAGTCGTTGCTTTGTTAACCACGGCAACTTCCCTGATGGCGCAAGCCAACACCGAAACGTTGAGGCTCTTTTTGCCTACCGAATATAAGTGGAAAATAGCAGCCGACCAGGAAAGTGGTAACACCCGCATGTTGGAGCTCATACCGGGTAACGAAACACTGAACAACTGGAGTATCATCGTCACAACCGTGAGCATGAAAGGTGCTAAGAATATGCCGCTAACGACTATCATGAACACCGTTTACAATAAAACTAAAGTTAATGCGCCGCAATCTAAGCTGGTGATGATTGAGCGTAAAGACGTTGGGTCAAACCCATGGATTATTTTTCGCATCAGTCCGGGTATGGGTAAAACCCGCAACCCGGAGTCACAGTTGTATTTTATAATTCAAGGCAACCAGAATTTATACAACAACTTTGTAGCGGTAAAAAAAGATATGCTTGGCCCGTTGTTTATCGACCAATGGACACGCGTGTTTAAAAGCAGTAAACTAATATACAAATAACGGCGAAGCCCATAAAACAACGGGGCCCGAATGCATTGCATCCGGGCCCCGTTGTTTTATAGTACTATCTGTAAAATTACATGTAAGCACGTTGGTTTTTACCTTCCATCCAGTTGGCAAAAGCGCGGTTAACCACCTTGTTACCACCCGGAGTAGGATAATTACCCGAGAAATACCAGTCGCCCAAATGGTCGGGACAAGCAACATGTAAGTTATCCAATGTTTGGTAAATCACCTGCACTTCTGCCTTGATATTTTTTGGCGTAATGATTTGCGCAATACGGTCAGAGATTTGCTGGTCGGTAAACGGTTCGTAAATCGCTTTAACGTAATTCTGTACTTCCTCTTTAGGCTGCGACAGGCTGGCTTTGGCTTTCTGATAAGCATCCACCAAAATACTTTCCTGTCCGCTTTCTTTTAGCAAACTTACAGCTGCTTCAAAAGCCACAAACTCACCCATGCGCGACATATCGATACCGTAACAATCCGGGTAGCGGATTTGCGGTGCAGACGATACCACGATAATACGCTTAGGACCTAAACGGTCCAGTATCTTTAATATACTTTGTTTTAACGTAGTACCACGTACAATTGAATCGTCCAGTACTACCAGCGTATCAGCATCACGGTTAATTAAGCCGTAAGTGGTATCATAAACGTGAGCCACCATTTCGCTGCGGTCGGCATCCTGGGTGATGAAGGTGCGCAGCTTAACGTCTTTAATGGCTATTTTTTCAACGCGTGGTGCCATGCTCAATACTTCGCTCAACTCCTCGTCACTGATTTTGTCTTCGCGGTTTAACAGGCGGTCGCGTTGGTACTGTTTAATGTATTTATTTACCCCTTCCACCATGCCGTAAAAAGCAATTTCCGCAGTATTAGGAATGTAAGAGAACACCGTGTTCTTAACGTCGTAATTTACAGCTTCTAATATCTGTTTGCAGAGCAATCGACCTAATTGCTTGCGCTCGCGATAAATTGAAGCATCGCTGCCGCGCGAGAAATAAATACGCTCAAACGAACATGATTTTTTCTCTTTAGGTTCCACAAACTGCTGCTCGCTGAAAGCACCGTCCTTTTTAATAATAAGGGCGTGACCAGGCTTAATTTCCTGTATTTTATCCAACGGAACGTTGAAGGCAGTTTGAATAGCCGGACGTTCGGATGTCACCACCACAACTTCATCATCATAGTAATAAAACGCCGGACGGATACCCGACGGGTCACGCATTACAAAGGCATCACCATGACCTAAAATACCGGCTATAGTGTAACCACCATCCCAGTTTTTAGCCGATTTTTTTAAAATCTTGGCTACGTTCAAGTTATCGCCAATCATTTTTGTGATTTCGATATTATCGTCGTTGCCTTCGCGTTTAAACTGGTCGAACAAGCCCTGTACTTCGGAATCCAGGAAATGGCCAATTTTTTCCAGCACGGTTACCGTATCTGCTTTTTCTTTCGGATGCTGACCTAAGGCGTATAACTGCTGCAGTAACTCGTCAACGTTAGTCATGTTAAAGTTACCGGCAATGACCAGGTTACGGGTCATCCAGTTGTTTTGGCGCAAAAACGGGTGACAGCTTTCGATGCTGTTTTTACCATGAGTACCATAACGCAAGTGGCCCAGTAAAACCTCGCCGGTAAAGCTGATGTTTTCTTTAAGCCAGTCCGCATCCTTCATCTTTTCGGGATGAAGTTTTTCTACCTCGGCAAATTTCTTCTGAATGTATTCGAAGATGTCGGCAACAGCATTGCTGGCCATTGAACGGTGGCGGCTTATGTAGCGGTTGCCGGGCTCTACATTCAGCTTAATGGTAGCCACACCGGCGCCATCCTGGCCGCGGTTGTGCTGCTTTTCCATCAATAAGTACAGCTTATTTAAACCATACATTGCCGTACCATATTTTTGCTGATAATATGAGAGGGGTTTACGCAAACGTATAAAAGCTACGCCGCATTCATGCTTAATCTGATCGCTCATGATTTGAAATGAAGCCACGAAAGTACAATTTTTTGCGGTTTATACACGACACTGATTGTCATGAAAAAAGCATTAAAAACCAGAAAAGTAAAATTGTGGTTACACTAAAGCAAGCGGCTGTATTTTAATGTTTTAGCATTCAAGACTTAACCTAAAAGAATAGATTGAGTGCCTTCAAAAGTCAACCTAGGCTTATTATCATATAATTTTTAAGGCTCAAATAAGTGCGTATTTTTACGTAATCGCCTTGGCGTTTTCTACGCAGCACTAAAAAGAAAGGCGGAAGGTTTATATCAGGTTAGCCAGCAAATCCGGGAATATGCCCAGTAGTACTACGATAGCAGACAACACCACAACCGTCACCAGAAGTTTTTTATATGATGGGTATTCGCGGCCGTCAGTCTCCTGTTTTTTGAGGAACAGGTACAGTGGAATTTTGATATAGTAGAACAACGAAACCACCGTAGTAATGGCACCGGTAACCAGCAACGCTAAAAGCATCACATTGTGCCCTTGCTGGTAAACTTCGTAAACCGCAGAAAACACAATCACCTTAGCGTTAAAGCCTGCCGATACCGGTATACCGGTGAGTGAAATCAACAGTATAACGAAACATACAGATGCTATCGGGTATTTAAAACCTAAGCCCTTATAATCGTCCAGGTTTTCGGCTTTCATGGTGTTGGCAAAATAACTGGCCAGCATCAGCGCACCCAAATTGGCCACTGCGTATACGGCCAGGTAAAAGTTTAATGCTTTAATACCTTGCGCACTAAAGGTAACCACGGCCATCAGCGCAAAACCTGTATGCCCAATGCCCGAATAAGCCAACAGGCGTTTGACGTTTTGCTGCCATATAGCGGCAAAGTTACCGGCTATCATGGTGATGATGCCTGCTACCGACAACACCATTACAAAGTCAACCTGCTTCCACAAAGGGTCAGCAATAAAGGGGGTCAAGAAGGTAACCAACAGACCAAATCCTGCGATTTTAGGTAACGTCGACAGGTATGCCGTCACCGGCGTTGCCGCGCCCTGGTAAACGTCGGGTACCCAAAAGTGCAGCGGCACTAATGATAATTTAAAACCAATACCTGCCAGTACTAACATGACGGCCAGCATAACCATGGCACTGTCGGCTTGTTGCAAATGGGCAATCAGACTGGCATCGAAAAGATTAAGCGTACCGCTTAAGCCATAGAACAAAGAAATACCATACAGCATTACGGCAGATGCCGCCATACCAAACAATACATATTTTAACCCGGCCTCGGCACTAAAACCGCTTTCGGTACGGTAGGCTACCAACAGGTATGAGGCAATGGACACCATTTCTATCGATAAGAATATGGTGAGCAAGGTGGCCGACATCACCATAACATGCAAGCCTAATACTGAAGCCGTAATAATCGTATAGGCATCGCCCAAACCTTTACCATGTTTCCGCAGCTGGTCATCCCACGGAAAAAACAGCACGATGGCAAATGCCGCGGCATCAATCAGCATTTTGAGGACGATGTTGCTATGATGCAAAATCAGGTTGTTGTTAAACAGGAAAAGCACATTGTCGTCCGTTTCGATATACTCGCCCCAATTAGCCACCAGCACAAGCAACAAACCCGCGCAGGTAAGCATACGGCTGGCACGGCCCCGATTGTTGAGGTAAACCAAATCACAAGCCATCACCAATAAAAACAGCACACCAAGGCATAATTCCGGACGGAACATGCTTAAACCATCGGTAACGCTGTTAAGCTGGGCTGATATGTTAGGCAACAATTGCGGCATAGCTTAACGAACCATGTGTTTAGTAAACTCGATTAAGGCCAGCACCGAATCGTTTATTTTGCCGAAAACCAGCGACGGCATCACACCCAACGCTAAGGCCAACAGCGCCAGCGGAAATAAGGCCAATTTTTCGCGAATCTTTAAGCCGGTAAGCGCCTGTTTCCAAGCATCGCCGCCCTTCAATGATTCTTTGCCAAAAAACATGCGTTGCAGTGTCCACAAAAAATAAGCAGCACTCAGTAATATACCTATCGAGCCGCATACCGCCATCCAGTGCGGCACCAGGTCTGATTTAAAAGTACCCGCCAGTGTAAATGCCTCAGCTACAAAAGCCGAGAAGCCTGGTAAGCCAAGCGAGGCAAAAAAGGCAATCATCACAAAGGTGGTGTACTGCGGCATGGTGGTAGCCAAACCGCGGAAATTGTAGATATCGCGGTCGTGTACCCTATCATAAATAACACCGACCAAAAAGAAAAGCATCGACGACAAAAAGCCGTGACTGACCATTTGCATCATGGCACCGCTTACGCCCTCGGCAGTTAACGAGGCTAAGCCCAGCAGCACAAAACCCATGTGCGAAACCGAAGAGTAAGCAATCAGCCGTTTTAAATCGCGTTGTGCCAGCGCATTGAGCGCTCCGTAAATAATGGAGATTACACCCAGCAAGCCAATCCAAAACGCACCCGATACGGCCACCTCGGGGAATATGCCCATACAAATACGTATAATGCCATACCCACCCACTTTGAGCAGCACACCTGCCAGTATAATAGATACCGGAGTTGGCGCCTCCACGTGCGCGTCGGGCAGCCAGGTGTGCAGCGGCACTACCGGCACCTTAATGGCAAAAGCAATAAATATCACCACAAAACCCAGCACCCTTGCCGGCACGCCAAACAGGGTTTGATGACTGGCCAATGAGAACACCGACCCCTGCGTATAATTAGCCGGGTTCATCATACTGATGAGGTTGAAGGTATGGTTGTCGGTGCCTGCGTCGGTTACAGATAAATATAAGCCCACCATGATGAGCAGCATAAACACCGAACCAAACAGCGTATATAAAAAGAATTTGATAGCCGCATACTCGCGCCGTACGCTGCCCCACATACCAATTAAAAAGTAGAGCGGTAACAGCATCAGCTCGTAAAACAGGTAAAACAAAAAGAAATCCAACGCGCAAAACACACCGGCTACGGCCATGTCCAGCATTAAAAACAGCGCAAAAAAGCCCTTCAGGTTTTGCTTTATTTCCCATGAGGCCAGTACGGCAACGACCATCACAACCGCCGTCATTACCAGCATCAATACCGATATACCGTCAACACCCACAAAATAATCCACCTGCATACGGCCGGCATTGCCTAAATTCAAACTAATCCAAGCCAGCTTTTGCACAAATTGAAATTGCTGTTCATGGTCAATACCTGCAAACTCCGGTCCTGTTTT
>CAXYKR010000230.1:0-5481 GCA_964277815.1 uncultured Mucilaginibacter sp.
CACAATTTGGTTTCAGGCTATCGTGTTGCTGGTTAGGCAACCGGGTGCAGTAAAGCAAAGCCTTGGTTCTGGTTCAAATATCCATAGGGGATGGGTTTTTGAGTTGCTGTATATTTTCCATTATTTATATCATATTACCATACCCCTTAAAATCGGGTAAAAATGCAGTGACATTATGCAGCTATTAAAAATTATCTCGTTTGTTTGAGGGATATTGAACTTGAATTTAATAAGTAGAGAATTTTAATTACTGCTAAAGACGGAAAACAAGCGGTCACGAGTCGGTTATCTAAAAAAGTTAAAGTGAGATAACTTGCTACAAAATCAAGCTAATAATGTATAGGTTTGTTTAAAGCAAATTTTATCTCTTTGGTTAACCGATTTATAAACATTATACAAGTTTTTCATAAATGCTGCTAATCGTCTCGTCAGAGGCAGGTAGCCGACTGGAGAAAGGCCGAAATGAACAATCGCTGTGCGCGTTCTTTACTGCACTTTAAATTGACCGGATTAAAACCATAGGTAAATTGGTTGTTTACTGATGCTTTTTATTAACACCTTTATATGCTAATCAAAAATATTTAATTGACCTATTCCCATGAACAAAAAAATTGACGCTCATCAGCATTTCTGGCACTATAACCCGGTTCGTGATAGCTGGATTACTGAGGACATGCAAGCCATCCGGCAGGACTTTCTTCCGGGAGACTTATTGCCGTCGCTGGTCTACAACGGTATTCACGGCTGCATTGCGGTGCAGGCTGTACAGTCCGAAGAAGAAAATGACTTTTTACTGCAACTGGCTGCCGAAAATAACTTTATCAGGGGCATCGTAGGTTGGGTTGACTTGAGGGCCGAGGATGTGGAAGACCGGTTAATCCACTATCGGCAGTATAAAAAGATGAAAGGTTTTCGTCATGTTTTACAAGGCGAGCATCAACGCGATTTAATGTTAACTGATGCCTTTAAACATGGCATCGGCTTGCTGAGCAAATACAACTTTACTTACGATATATTAATTTTTCCGGACCAGCTAAAGTACGCTGCCCAGTTAGCCGCCGCGTATCCTAACCAGTGTTTCGTGTTAGACCATATCGCCAAACCAGATATCAAAAACCAAAAAATGGAAGATTGGAAAACCGACATCCAGGCACTGGCTCAATATCAGAATGTAAACTGTAAAGTATCGGGTATGGTAACCGAGGCAGACTGGCAAGCCTGGCAGGAAGAGGATTTTACGCCTTACTTGGATATTGTATTCGAAGCATTTGGCCCTAAGCGCGTTTTGTTTGGGTCTGACTGGCCGGTTTGCATTGTGGCAGGCGGTTACAACAAGATGCTCGACATTGTAAAGAATTATGTGTCAAAATATACTACCCAGGAGCAGGCGATGTTTTGGGGCAACAACGCCATCCGGATTTATCAGTTAGATGATAAATAAGTTTTTTAGAACAGGCATTTAAGCCATTGGTGATTTATCAGGTCATTTAGCAGACCAATTGTACTCATGAAAAATTTAAAAAAGTCGGCTTTGCTGGCAGCGGCATGCTTCAGTTTTTTTGGCGCAATGGCGCAAAACAAGTCGTTGCTGAGTTTAAACAAACTACAGAATTATGTGACCGAGTTTAATCGCATTGATACCGAAAAGGTGGTTAACCTGGTGCCTAACCAGCAAACGTTCGAGTTTTTGTCTAAAAATGTGCCGCTGTTTGAGTGCCCCGACCCGGTAATCGAAAAGATGTACTATTACCGCTGGTGGACCTTTCGTAAACACCTGAAGCAAACACCGGACGGCTTTGTGTTTACGGAATTTATTACCCCCATGAACCACGCGGGTAAGTATAACACCATCAGCAGTGCGTTGGGCCATCATATATATGAAGGCCGTTGGCTGCGTAACCCGGCATACATCAATCAGTACATCAACTTCTGGTTGTTTGTTGACACCAAAACGCCCAAACCGCATTTACATGCCTTTAGCAGTTGGCTGGATGATGCAGTTTATAATTATTACTTAGTTAACCAAAACAAAGCGCTGGTAGAAAAATGGGTACCTACGCTGGATGCCGACTATCGCCTTTGGGAAACCGAAAAGCAACTGCCCACCCAAATATTCTGGCAGTTTGACGTGCGCGACGCGATGGAAGAGTCCATCAGCGGTTCGCGCAAACTTAAAAACCGCCGGCCAACCATCAATAGCTACATGTACGGTAATGCTAAGGCGTTATCTAACATGGCCGCGCTGTTAGGCAATGATACATTAAAGAGGGTATATAGCGCTAAGGCTGACCAATTAAAGAAAATAGTTCAGGACAGTTTATGGGATAACCAGGCTGCGTTTTTTAAAGTTAAATACCCCGACGGTAAATTTTGCGATGCCCGCGAGGAGTTAGGTTTCATCCCCTGGTATTTTAACCTGCCCGATGACAAGGCCAAATATGCCGAACAATGGGAACAGCTAAAAGATGAAAAAGGCTTTAACGCCCCCTGGGGTATTACCACGGCCGAAAGGCACCACCCCTTGTTCCGTACACATGGAAGCGGGCATGGTTGTGAGTGGGATGGAGCAGTTTGGCCTTTTGCCACCTCGCAAACGCTTACGGGGTTGGCCAATTTGCTGACCAATTACAAAAACAAGGATGGCATGTCGGCCAAAATATTTTATGATGAGTTGCGCAAATATGCCAATTCGATGCAAAAACGCGGGCAACCTTACCTGGGCGAATACCAGGACGAAAAAACCGGCGAATGGCTGAAAGGAGATAACCCGCGCAGCAGCTATTATAATCACTCCACCTTTTGCGATTTAGTGATTAGCCATTTAGTAGGATTAAAACCACGTGCCGATAATGTGCTTGAAGTTTACCCGCTGATACCGCAAGGCCAATGGAAATGGTTTTGCCTCGACAACGTTTTGTACCACGGCCAAAACATCTCGATTTTATGGGATGCTGATGGCAGCCGCTACCATAAAGGTAGAGGCTTGCATATTTATGCTAACGGAAAAGAGATTGCAAAATCGGCAGACTTAAAACATATTACGGCAAAGCTGGCATCCAAGTAAGTCAACTGGGGTAATATATTATAACTTTTAGAAAAAATGTTATAGTGTTAAAAGGCTCGCTAACGGTAGTTTTGGCTTTGTAAAAACCGGTTAATCATTTTAAACCTCATACCGTATTTGTCTTAAAACTGCTGCTGCACGGCCTATTCCATTTTGCCGTGGTTGCGTTTATAAGCAAATCGGCTTAACAATAAAGTATGCCAAAACAAAAATTAGGTCGGTTCATGGCGGGCCTTTTAGTTTTATGTTTGCCGGTAACGGTAGCCGCAAAAAGCACTCCTCCGGCTAAAAGTGTAAGCGTAGTCATTGCTGCCAACAGTCACAATCGCATTAAATACGGCGCTGCTCAATTGGTAGCCTCACTTAAAGCTCATGGCTATAACACTACGCTAACCAACCAATGGCCGGCTATGGCGAAGGGTGCAGTTATTGCGGTTGGTAACATCAGTGATAAGCTTGTTAAATCCGGCTTTCAAAAAGTTAAGTACAGTAGTGTAAAATCGCCGGGTAAAGAGGGTTTCACTATTCAGTCCAACAAAAACACCTACGTTATTGCCGGTGCAGATGATTCGGGTGCCTTGTATGGCTGCCTGGAGTTGAGTGACATCATTAATCAAAAAAATACCTTACCTGCCAGTATTCATCAAACGGACAAACCCGAAATGGTGATGCGCGGCGCTTGCGTAGGTGTGCAAAAACCGGAATTGCTACCCGGCCGGGGCACGTACGAGTACCCTTACACACCCGAAAACTTTCCGTGGTTTTATGACAAGGCTTTATGGTTGCGCTACCTCGACTCGCTGGCTGCCAACCGCATGAACTCCTTGTATTTATGGAACGGTCACCCGTTTTCATCACTTGTTAAAGTGAAAGATTATCCCTACGCTTTGGAGGTAGATGAGGCGACTTTTAAAAAGAATGAAGAAATTTATCGGTTTTTAGCTCAGGAAGCCGACCGCCGCGGCATTTGGCTGGTACAGGGTTTTTACAATATCATCATCCCTAAGCCATTTGCCGAAAAGCACCATCTGGCCACACAGGACCGTAACAGGCCTATTGTTCCTTTAATTGCCGATTATACCCGGAAGTCCATAGCCGCTTTCGTTGAGAAATACCCCAATGTAGGCTTGCTGATTACTTTAGGGGAAGCTATGGAAGGCGTAGGACAGGATGACGTCGACTGGTTTACCAAGACCATCATACCGGGTGTAAAAGATGGTTTAAAAGCACTCAATCGCACGGATGAACCGCCTATTGTTTTGAGAGCACATGACAGCGATGCGCCACGCGTGATGAAGGATGCGCAGCCTATTTATCATAACCTGTACACCATGGCTAAGTACAATGGCGAGGCCTTGACTACTTATGAACCGCATGGCCAATGGGCAGACCTCCATCGCACCTTAAGCCGCATTGGCACGGTACAAATAGAGAACGTGCATATTCTGGCCAACCTGGAACCATTCAGATATGGTTCGGCAGATTTTATTCAAAAATGTATGTTGGCTATGCATAATGTATACGAGGCCAACGGCTTGCACTTATATCCGCAGGCTTCTTACTGGGATTGGCCTTACTCGGCAGATAAAGCCGACCAGCGCCTGTTGCAGTTAGACCGCGACTGGATTTGGTATAAAGAGTGGGCGCGTTACTCCTGGAATTGCCACCGCGACCGTAAATCGGAGATTGAATACTGGGGTAAAGAGTTAGCGGCACGATATGGTTGCACCGAGCAGCAGGGTAAAGATATTTTAGAAGCTTACGAGCAATCGGGCGAAATATCGCCGCAGATACTGCGCAGGGTGGGTATTACTGATGGTAACCGCCAAACCATGACTTTGGGTATGCTGATGAGCCAGTTTGTTAATCCCGAAAAGTTTGGTCTTTTCAGTTTGTTATACAATTCGGAAGCGCCTGTTGGCGAGATATTAAGTGAGTATACGGCAAAAGAATGGAACAAAGAGCCGCATGTAGGTGAAACACCGCTGATGGTGGCCGACCGTATTCCGGTGTACGGTAAAAAAGCGGTGGAAGCCATTGATAAAGCTACGCCGGGCGTCAGCCGCAACAAAGCCGAGTTTGAGCGCTTAAAAAATGATATGTATTGTTATGATGCCATGGCCAACAGCTATTCGGCTAAAATTAAAGCGGCGATACATATTTTGCGTTACAAATACTCCAACAACGTTGCCGATTTGGAAAAGGCGGTTCCCGATATGGAGCGCAGCCTGACCTATTATAAAAAGTTAGTTGATTTAACTAAGGACACCTATTTGTATGCCAATAGCATGCAGACCCGTCAGCGTAAAATACCGGTTAACGGATTAAACGGCGCCATGAAAACCTGGGTAGAGTTATACCCACTTTACGAAAAAGAGCTTTCCAATTTTAAAAAGAACATCGACTCACTAAAATCA
>CAXYKR010000231.1:0-14186 GCA_964277815.1 uncultured Mucilaginibacter sp.
GCCCGTACTTTTAGATAGTGCCAGGTCAGATACAAAATCTAAACTGTAGCCTTCTTTTTGCAGGCCAACCGCATTCTTGTAAAACGGCGTCGGTATCAGCCACTCCTTAATATCGTGTATAGCCAAAGGCATATCCAAACCTTTAGGATGGTTCCAGGCATCATATATCGGCCAGTACATCAATATCTCATTATCGGCACGGCCGGATTGTAATACTGACTGGCAACGGGTGATATAGCCGTTCAGCCCCGTGGCATGGCTCCACAAACTGTTATCGGGCACCATATTCATGGAGGCATAAAACAACCAGCCCGGAAATTTTATATCCTCCGGCGAGTAAGTAGTGCCGTGGTAAAACACATGGTTTACTCCTGATAAAAATATCTGCTCTACCTCAGGCTTACACTGCGAATATGAGGTTTTGAAATGCTCGGTCAACCAGGTAAACGTCTCGGACGAGATTAACGGCTTACTGTTTACGTGCCCCGCCGAAGAAGCAAACTTGAGCATAATAGGGTTAGGGTCTACGTTACGCACATCGGCACTATCACGGCGCAAGCCCGGAATAGGAAATTTGCTTGAACCAAAGGTTTCGCACTCGGGTATATCTACCGAGCCATATAAATCCAGCAAATTACCCGGCGAGCCGTGCGACTGGTTTTTAGTAATGCTTTTTAAAACATGTGCCCAGTTGGTCCAATTTTGAGTAAAGTTATGGAGCAGCATATTGCTCATGGTTTCACGGTAATCAGACTTTACGCGGCCCACCATCTCATTATCGTCATTGCTCATCAGTTCGCGCAAATGCATGCGCAAATCATAGCCATGTTCTTTTTGAAAAGCATCAAACAAAGTAGGCGACCAGCTGGCACCGTATACTTCGTAACTATCGTTAAAATAAGCGCGTACCGCGGGTTTACCGCCTTTGTACGCATTGGTAAAGCGGGCCAGGTAAACATCAGTAGCCGTTTTTGACAGGTGGTCGAGCGTGTAACCCTCGCCGCCCGGCGCAGCGCGTTTTACTTTTTGCAACGTTTTACCAACAAAGGCAGCATAAATTTCGGTTTTGGTTTTTACCGGTGCCATGTTAAAATTGCCATTGGCATCCACTTTATCCATTACGTTGGTGGCGTTGCCTTTATCATCATAAGCTATCAAAGCTTGCAATACGGCCACATCACGCTGTTTAGGGTCGTTTACCCGGATGGCTTCTTTTATAATATCACCGGGGTTCAGTTTATAGGTTTGGATAATTAGCTTACTGGCGGCATCGGCCGTTTTAATTTGCGGACCGCCAAAGGGCCAGCCGGTGCCCGTATTCATGTCCACCCCCATACCCAACTGTGCTGCCGTAGCCGTCGTATAGTTAAGCATTTCCATCCATTTAGGCGATAAGAAATCAATGTACCGGTTCTCATACCCGATAGCCCCGTAAATAGGCGTTACCTCCACCCCGCCAAAACCGGCTTGGTGGTACTTGCGCAGCAGCATGCCCAAGTTTTTTTGGTCAACGGCATTGCCCATCCACCACCAGCGGGTCCAGGGGCGGGTTTCTTTTTTTACAGCAGGCCAAACGGATGGCTGCTTGGTTTGCGCAACGCCCGATGTAGCCACCGCGCAAAAGGTAGTGATGTATAAAAAACGCTTTAACAACATGGTATGATATTTTATTACCTGATGATTAGTCCATATGAAAAACCTCGACCAGCGGTTTGCTTATGGGCGAGTTATCCGGGTTGGTTTCCATAATGTCGGCCATGTAGGCCCACCATTTTTGTACAATTTCGGTGCTGCCTAAATCCTGCGATGACTGGCCGGATTGCAGTTGTACACCAAAAAGTGTATTGGTTTCTTCGTCTAAAAATATGGTATAATCACTGATACCATTGGCTTTGAGTAAGGCAGCCAGCTCGGGCCATATTTCGTCGTGTCGTTTTTTATACTCGTTTTTAAAGCCTTCTTTCAGCTTCATTTTAAAAGCTACCTTTTGCATAATTCTTCTCTATTTATCAATAAGCAGCATGGTTGGTGCTGCTTATAAGTTATCCTTTAAAATAGTTCGTCTTTTACCGGGCGGGTAAAGTTTTGCTGGTTTTTGCCCGCTTGCTCCAACAATCCAAAGTAAAAGTACAGGGTACGTTTCGTGGTGCCGTTAATATGATTAGCCTCACTTTGCGGACCTAATTTAGCGGTATTGCCATCAATTTTTAAAGCCAGCTTGGTCCCCTCAGCTGGTATAGCATCCAGGAATGATAAATTACCCGAAGGCAAACCCGGGAAAGGCTTAACACCCGACAAGCCGTAAAAATCGAACAGGCGCACATACAAATCAGGCTCTTTGGCCGCCATTAAGAATTTGCCCTCCACCGTATTCAGTTCTAACCAAGTTACATTGGCAAAGTATCCCTTAAACTCCGGAAATATCCATGGAGCGCTGCCGGTTTGGGTGTTATTGTAGGGGTTAATCCACACATCATCCGCCACACCTTGCAACCTGTTTTTCCAGACCCGATACGGGCCTTTGCCCAGCCATTTAGCACCCAAAACGTAATTTTCCGGATAAGTAAAAGTAATGCCGGCATAGGGATAATCGCCTTGCAAGGTGTACTCATAATCGAGGCTTACCCAACCGCTGCCAAACATTTTCCAGCGGGCATATTTCATGTCGCCGGTATAGCTTATTTCTACCACCTCGCCGTCAGCTTCCTGCCGGTGTTTGATGCCTTTAAATGTGGCGTTACCACTTACCAATACCGGTCCACCACCAAAAGAGATAGGGTCGCCGGCGTAACCAATCAGGTTAACAATCTGCCCGTTCCTTTTGCTAAACGTTAAAGCGATGGCACCTGCCTTTAACTGCAAAATCGAATCGGTTTCGGCAACCTGCACCAGGGTTTTGCCGGTTAAATTCGTCACATTGTTCAGCAAACGGTCGTTGCTGTTTTTCCAAACCCAGCGGTAAACCTCGTTTTTAAACGGGTCGTAAGCCGATAAAGCCAGCGCATCGTAGCTTTTCCAGTCGGCAGGTAAATTTAATGCCAGGTTACCACTTGCCAGGGGTGCTACCGATGGGCCGGTGAATGAGCCTTTCTTTTTGGCGATATAGCCGCCATCCTGTTCATTAGGCTTGCGGTAATCAATCAGTTCCCAATTAAACGTACATTGATTAAGATTGGTAAAATGGAAACGGTTTTCGACCGCAATGCTACCTTTAAAATCAGCAGGTAAAGTTTTCAGCGTGATGTGTACCGGCGAGTAAATTTCGCGCATGGCATAAAAGCTGCCCTCCTTTTCGCGGTGCGGACCTAAAACGCCGTCGGGTGCGTTTACGCCGTTTACATCAATCCTATTATTTTGGTCGGTACGTACAATACCTTCATCCACTAAAGCCCAGATAAAGCCGCCTCCGCTGCGTTTAGATTTCCAGTGAAGTTCCCAAAAATCGGACAGGCCGGTTGCACCGCCACCGTCATCCTGCGCATGCAAAAACTCGGTGGGCATATAAATGTTAGTATCGGCCAAAATACTTTTGGTGCTATAATAATCTTCGTAGTGGTTACAGTCGATGCCGTTGAAAGCATTACCCGGACGATGGTGCGGATGGATTACGGGGCGCTTAGAAAAATCGTACTGGGTAAAATACTGGTCGAGTTCTTTATTAGTACCGCCCTCGTTACCATTATCCCAAAATATAATGGACGGGTGGTTAACATCGCGCAGCACCATTTCTTTCACCAGCTTTTTACCGGCAGGGGTACTGTAAGCTTTTTGCCAGCCGGCCAGTTCATCCAGCACATAAAGGCCTAAAGAGTCGCATATATCTAAAAACTTTTTATCGGGCGGGTAATGAGACATGCGCACGGCATTGATGTTCATTTCCTTCATCAACTTCACGTCCATCAGCTGGATATCATCATTAAGCGTACGTCCGGTTTCGGGCCACCAGCTATGCCGGTTAATACCCTTCATTTTAATATTTACGCCGTTGAGGTAAATACCATCGCCTTTACGAATCTCGATGGTACGAAAACCAAATTTTTCGGACGTTTGATATACCGTATTGTTCCCTGTTTTTAAGGCCACATTTACTTTATATAGGTTCGGCGTTTCGGAAGTCCATAACAGCGGATTGTTTACCTTGGTCATCAGGTTAATCACACTGTCGGCCGGGTGCACGTTGGTGGTAGTGCGGTTAACTATTTTTCCTTTGGCATCGGTAATTTCAGTAACCAGCTGTAAGTTTTGTTTAACATGCTCCGGGCGTACCTGCATTTTAAAACTGCCATCGGCTTTGGCATCGATAGCCAGGTGCCCTATGTGCTGTTTTGGAAAGGCCGCCAGATAAACCGGGCGAAAGATTCCGCCAAATACCCAATAGTCAGCCAGGCGCTCGGCATTGTTTACCGATGCATCGGCCGACATTTTACTTACCCGGGCCTCGAGTAAATTGTTGCTGCCAAATTTTAGCTTATCGTTGATGTTGTATTTAAACTCGTAAAAAGCGCCCTGGTGTTTTTCGCCTGCCGACTTGCCGTTGATTTTAACTTCGGTATCAGTCATCGAGCCTTCAAAAACCAGGTAAACATCCATATCTTTCCAAGCTTGCGGCACTTGGAAGTTTAGTTTGTAGATTCCTTGCTCGTCGGCAAAGCGGAAGTTTTTGCCGTAGGTTTTGTAATCGCGACCGTAGTTATAGTTGCCAAACCCCTGCTGCTCCCAACAAGACGGAACGGCTATTTTGGTCCAGTAACCACTTTTGCGGCCACCGGTGCAATAAAAATCCCATAACACGTTGGTGCGGTTGTCATTACCCGACAAGTATTTAATTTGCCGCATGCCCGGTGCGGGTGCAGCGTCCGCGTGTAAAAACATCGCCGACAACAGCAATGCTAAAAAAAGTTTAATTGGAACAGATAAAGGGTATTTGTTAATTATCATAGGCTGTTATATCAAGAGCTAAAGCAGATGATATCGATATCATCTGCTTTAGCCCCCTTATTGACATTATACTTTTTTATCCGTTTACGCCACTGCCGTGATTACAATCCTGTTGTGATTGAACATACCCGACAGATGCAAAATGGATAAAAGCATCGTGATTTAATTTTACTGTAAGTTTTATAATCGGTTTTGGAGCACAATGTAATTACTCGGGCAAACTCATCTATCCTGAACCGTCATGTTTTGCCTGTAACATTTTTATACAATATTTGCATTGGAGCAGGCATGATGTTTCATGATAGTTACACCAATGCGGTTGATTAGGTTCGGGCTAAAAATAATAGAGTAGCTTTAACCGGAGAACAAACTAACTGCTAACCGATTATCTTTGAAAACCGAATTTCCGCAATGAGTAGTCTATATTTACTTACCTTGAAAGCATCCCTATTTTTGGGGATGGCCAGCTTGTTTACCGGCAGCTATACCGGCAACTCAAATCAGCCTTTGGCCGATACCGTGATACAAGCCGAAGGCAACCCCATCATCAAACATAAATACACCGCCGACCCTGGCGCCATGGTTTACAAAGGCAAAGTTTACCTCTATACCGGGCATGACGAAGCCCCTAAAGCACAGGCTCGTTACGTAATGCACGACTGGTTATGCTTTTCGTCGCCAGACATGGTAACCTGGACCGAACATCCTGTTCCGTTAAAGGCGACCGACTTTGCCTGGGCTAAAGATGATGCCTGGGCATCGCAAGTGATTGAGCGCAACGGTAAGTTTTATTGGTATGTTGCCGTTGAGCATAAAACCATTCATGGCAAAGCCATTGGCGTAGCCGTGGCCGATAGCCCGATAGGCCCGTTTAAAGATGCGCGCGGTTCGGCTATCATTACTAACGATATGACTACCGAAGCAAAAATTAGCTGGGACGATATCGACCCCTCGGTATTTATTGACGATGACGGACAGGCCTACCTGTTTTGGGGCAACACCACCGCCCATTATGCCAAATTAAAAAGCAACATGATTTATTTGGACGGCCCCATACAAACCATTAAAGGCCTGCCACGCTATACCGAAGCCTCCTGGATACACAAACGTAACGGCTGGTACTACCTATCCTACGCCAGTGAGTTTCCTGAAAAGATATGTTACGCCATGAGTCGCAACATCAATGGGCCCTGGCAGTATAAAGGTATTATCAACGAGATTGCTGGTAACTCCAATACCAACCACCAAGCCATCATCACCTTTAAAGGCAAAGATTATTTTATCTACCACAATGGAGCCCTCACACCCGATGCCGGAAGCTACCACCGCTCGGTATGTATTGACTATTTGTACTACAACCCTGATGGCACCATTAAACGCGTAATAATGACGACAGAAGGAGTGAAGAAGGTGAAGTAAGGTGTGTCTTTATGATTTATGAAAAAGATTTTTGCTTACATTATTGCATAGGGATTTCCATGAAATAATGCAAGCAAAACTCAAAGGTCATCAAGAAGCGCTTAGATGCCCTGTTAAGGGCTACCTGTTTATAGAAACCATAAGACATTTTTTTATTTGCGCCGTAGGTGCTACCCCACGAAAAGGGTAGCACCTACGGCGCATTCTTTTGCGTGGTTATCTTTTTCTATAAACAGGTAGCGCCTATGGCGCAAGTCTTGCAAAAACCATTGAACGCCGTCTTAATAACAATGCTTTTATTCTATTAGGACTGATACTTTTTGCTACCTTTTAAACAATGGCAAAAGTTTGGGGCTGTATGGGATAATTTTAGGCAAAGGTTTTAGTTCTGCTCGTTGAACCCTTCCCTGTCCTCCAAGGAAGGACCTAAAATCCCATAGAAAAATTTTCTATATCACTCTACATAACAATCCCTTCAAATACTCTCCTTCGGGGAAAGAAGCGCGTACGGGGTGGTCTTCGGGTTGGCAAAACTGGTAAATAAACTGTACTTGTTTGCCGGCATCCAGGGCGGCCCAAGCCAGTACTTGTTTAAAAGTATCGATGTCCATAGCGCCTGAGCAGGAAAACGTAGCCAGTAAGCCACCTTTATTAAGCAGCAGCATGGCAATGCGGTTTAAATCTTTGTAGGCTCTGGACGCACGGTCGAGCGCCGAACGTGAAGGGGCGTATTTTGGAGGGTCGAGTACGATGATGTCGAATGTCTCGCCTTCTTCTTTAAAGCGGCGTAACTGTTTGTTGACGTCCGATTGTATAGCCCTATGTTTGCCGGCATCAAGCCTGTTAAGTTCGATATTCTTTTTCAGCGTATCAATGGCTAAAGCCGAACTGTCTACACTGGTTACCGATGCCGCACCTTGTTGCAGGCTGTTCAAGGTAAAACCTCCGGTATAACAAAAACAGTCCAGTACTTTTTTGCCCGCTGTATGATTAGCCATGATATGGCGATTGTCGCGCTGGTCGCAATAAAAACCTGATTTTTGTCCCTCGGCAATGTTGATGCCATAGGTTAAACCATTCTCTTTCACTTCAACTAACTCGGGCGGCGGACTACCGGCTAAAACTTCATTAGTGGTTTCCAGCCCCTCATGCGCACGCGAAGAGGCGTCACTTTTATCGTAAATACCTTTAGGTTGCAACAGCCGCTGCAATTCATCAATAATTGCACCGATGTTTTTCTGAATGCCTGAAGTAAGAATTTGCAGCGAGAGATAATCCGCATATTTATCTACAATTAACCCAGGCAGATAGTCGGCTTCGCTGAAGACGAGGCGGCAGGTATTGGTTTGGCCCGATTGCAGCACAAAGCTCCGGCTTTCAACAGCGGTAGCTACCTTTTGCCTGAACCAATCGTCGTTAATCTCGGTATTTTCATTCCATTCCAGCAAGCGCAATGCCACGCGCGATTGGTCATTGTAAAAGCCGTAAGCCATAAAGCGGCCCTGCGCATCAATCAGTTTAACCACATCGCCGTTGGCAGGTTTACCCTTTACACGCTCAATAGCACCCGAAAACACCCAGGGATGGCGTTGCAGCACTGCTTTCTCTTTTCCTTTCTTCAGGATTACTTCAACCATGGCGGCAAAGATACGCAGCCTTGACTAATTCGTTTGATTAGAACATGTTTTTTGCTGACGATAGCAAAGGCGTGAATAACAGTGAGTGAAAAGTCAGTATTCTAATTGTCCTGAACGCACCGGAAGCCCAAGTGTTCCATGCCACTATCTTCAGTACTTTTCATGCGGCGGGCAACCCTGAAACCGCTGCAATAACTACTATTGCACAAAAAAGAGCCGCCGCGTATCACCCGTTTAACCGCATGAGGCTCCTGCGAATCATAACTCTGATTAGGCCCTTGCGGGTTTTTATTTGGACTATGCTGATAGTAAGTTTCGTTATAAAAATCGTAGCACCACTCCCATACGTTGCCCGCCATATCGTAAAGTCCGTAACCGTTAGGCTTAAAAGATTTTACCGGGGCGGCACGATAAAACTTATCTCTCAAAATATTTTTGTACGGAAAGTTGCCCTCCCATATATTGGCTTTTGCCGGCCCGTAGGTTACCGGTTCGTTACCCCAGGGGTAAATTTTGTTGGCTTGTCCGCCGCGGGCAGCCCATTCCCATTCGGCCTCGGTGGGCAGACGTTTTCCGGCCCATTTACAGTAAGCTTGTGCATCATACCACGATAGTTGGGTTACCGGGTAATTGCTCTTACCTTTAATACTACTGGCCGGACCTTGCGGGTGCTTCCAATCGGCTCTCTTTTGCCAGATCCACCACTGGCTGTAGTCATTCAGGTCTACCTCACCCGTCGTTGGTTTAAAAACCAGGGATGCTGCTACCAGCACACTGTCGGGCGGTTTAGGGGTGCCGGGAGGCAGTTGCTTTTTCAGTTCGTCCCAATCGGGCTTTTTTTCGGCTGTAGTGATGTAACCGGTTGCCTTTACAAATGCGGCAAACTGCGCGTTGGTTACCTCGGTGGCATCCATCCAAAAACCGTTTACGGTTACCTGATGCTTGGGGTATTCATCGGCCGAAGCTTCGCGGTTATCACCGCCCATAGCATATGTGCCACCATCAATCCAAACCATACCATGGTGGCCGTATAACGCCCGGGCTTGTACATCCTGCGGTTGCTCCAGTTTTACGTTGCCAAAGCGTGCAGGTATATTCGATTCGCAGCAAATAGCTTTTTTAAGAATCGCGGGTTTAACAATATTGACTGCTGCTTTACCCGGTTTAGATGCAGCGCCTAATTGCCGACACGCAGAAGCAAAAGCTACTGCAATAATGCCCAGCGAGTAAGCGGCATTTTTAATAACACGAAACTTATCAAGATTAATCAGCTGCACAAATGCTAAGCTAATTATTTATAGGGGTGTTAGCAATCTATATTTAATGGCGTGCTTACACGCCATTAAATGTAAACCTGAATCAACCAACTAGCAAGAATAACAGGGAATAGATAAAAACTATATCTACGGGGCAATATTATCAAAGCGCTTATTTCACCAGTAAATTAGGGTAGTCAGATATGATGCCGTCAACACTTAATTGCTTAAGTGCATTAATTTCTTCGGTTGTATTTACCGTCCACGGAATAATTTTAATGTTTTGGTTGTGGCAGTCTTTCACTAAGTCGGCATTGACCATGGTATAAACCGGGCTATAAATATCAGGCGTAAAGCCCAAATCCTTAAGGTTATCTGCAAGCGTACCCTTAGCAACCAGATAAGATGTTTTTACCTGCGGATATTTTTGATGCAGTACTTGTAATGTCCGTTTGTCAAAAGATTGAATAACAACATAAGGCGTTATCTTTTTACGCTGGATTACGGCCATCAGCAGGTCTACAAATTTTTCGGGCTCAGGATTATAAACGTTGTCGTATTGAGGATTGCTTTTAGTTTCGATGTTATAAAATACCTGAGGCTCTTTGTTGGCTTTCAGGTATTGCTGTACACTGTCAATTACATCAGACAGCAAGGGAATATGCGCTTTGATTTTTTGCTGTTGCGGAAACTTATCATACGGTTTAGAACCTACATCAAAACGGGCTATCTCGGCATAAGGCATTTTATAAATAGCGTACTTATGAGCATCCTCTTTGGGTATTTCCTTACCTTCCGGATTTAATGAAAATAAAGGGTTTACGGCATCATCGTGCGAAAGCACAACTTTGCTGTCAGCCGTAATGTGGGTATCCATTTCTAATGTAGTAACGCCAAGCTTTAAAGCATTCAGCATCGCCGGGATGGTGTTTTCGGGTTGCAGACCGCGACCGCCGCGATGCGCTTCAGCATCAAACGCAGGAAACGGTGATTTTGCTTTTTGTGCCATGATGCTTGTGGTAGTTAACAAGCCGGCTAATATTAAGTAAGCTGATTTTCTCATTTTATTATAAACGGCCTGTTGCCATCTGGTTAAAAAAGGAGGTAGTTTCGTCGGGATGTCCCGGCAGTAACCGCCTCTCCGTTTTATTCCAAATGGCAACAGAGTTGTGTGTTAATCGATTTGTTATTAAACGCTCATCTCGCGCTCGTATTTGCCGCCGAAGCGGTCGGTAGCCACCACTTTAACGTTTTTAACACCGTTGTCCAGTTGTGCTGCAAAAAGGTGGTCCGTATTTTTAGGTTCCGGAAAGGTACGGCCGGCCGGCAGTTTATCGCCTAAATATAGCTTTACTGCCATAGGGTCCATGCCCGGCTCATTTTTCAGGATGCCTTTATATTTTCCGTCTAGCCAATATTCCACTTTCCATTGCGGGTCCCAGTTATAAACGTTGGCTACCAGTTTTTTCTGCTCATCAATATGTAATGATAGCTGGTTGTTTTTATCGCTGTCCATTGATTTATAATACCATTTCAGCTGGTTGCCATCAACGCTGTAAACACCGTAACCGCGTGGAGTACCATCCTCACATACCGGGCCTGTCCACCATGCACCGCATACAGTACCATGGTTATGTTCATAAATGTTGCCATCAATGTGGTTGGCATTGTAATGCGTATGCCCCGACATGATATGCACATTTTTAAACGGCCTAAGCAATTTGTATAAATCCTGGTTGTTTTTTACCTGGTCGTAAACCGGTATGTGGAGGCAGATGATAAGCAAATCATCTTTTTTAACATATTGTAAATCTTTAGCCAGCCAGTTCAACTGCTCTTCGGTAATATAGCCGTCATACTCACGCTCTTTACCCAAATAGCGTACATCGTCCATCATTACATAATGTGCACGGCCGCGATTGAAGGAGTAATAAGTAGGGCCATACGTTTTTTTGAAAGTACGGTCTGATGTTTCATCACCACCTTGGCGGTAATCCATATCATGGTTGCCCAGGCCCTGGAAAAACGGAATACCGATTTGTTTTACGGCAGCATTGTAATCAGCAAAAAGCTCCAGGTTATCCCAGGCCAGATCGCCCACGCCAATGCCGTGCAGTAATTCGCCGCTCAGGCTGGCTACAGTTTTTTGCGTATCCGGCACCGACTGGGCCATCATTTTTGCAACGTCACTTTTATTGCGCACTTGCGGGTCAGCCCAAACGATAAACGTATGCTTACTATCATTCTTTTTTAAAGGCACCAGGCTAAAATCAAGGCTGCTGCCTTCGCTCAAACGGCGATAATGTTTGGCCAGATACTGCTCGTGCGGAAACTCATAACCCGATGGGAGACTGATAAACACAAACTCGGCTTTGGCATCGGGCGTAAGCTGGTAGCTGCCATCTTTACTGGTAGGCACAATGCTAAAGCCATCCGAAATCAGTACGTTGGCCAGCGGCTTACCTGCTGCAGTTACTTTGCCGGTAACGGTAGCGCCTCGTTTACTGCGGGCAAAAGTATTTCTGAATTTTAAGGTTAGCGCACCTGTTAATATCAGTGAGCGCTGAATGAATAATCTGCGATTCATGAGAGTTAGATTATACTTAGGGGTTATGTAAAAGCCGGCCCCTAAACGGACCGGCTTTGAGCGTTTAATTTTTGTGTTGAATTATATAGGACCTATCAGTACCTTAATTTACCAATGTGGTAAAACCTGTAGCTTCTTCGATAGCCGAAAGTGGTGATGTTGCAGTTATTACAATAAACTTAGCCGCTCTGCCTGTTGGCCAGGTGCCATCTTTAGCGTTGTAAACACCGCCTAACATGGTAAAGGCGCCAGCTGTAGTTGGCAAACCAAACCTTTTGGTGTTGGTGCCTGCACCGTAAAAAGGTACGGTCACCCTATTTTGGATAGTGCTGTACTGGTCAGTATTAGTTATACGGTAACCCACCTCGGGCGGGCCGGCAGAGTAGACCGTACCACCACCACCATACATAATCACATCTAACGGAA
This sequence comes from uncultured Mucilaginibacter sp., assembly GCA_964277815.1. Classification (GTDB taxonomy): domain Bacteria; phylum Bacteroidota; class Bacteroidia; order Sphingobacteriales; family Sphingobacteriaceae; genus Mucilaginibacter. Next base: position 12,264 of record CAXYKR010000231.1, read on the forward strand.
CCGATTCTGCGGTTACTGTTAAACCGGCAAATACAGCTACCCCGGCCACGTTACCGCTGTTAGCTAACAAATTGGTCGTAGCTGTGCCAAAATCGTCGCCGTTTACGGTTGAGTATTGCTTGCTGGCAATCCATACGCCGTTGCTAATATCTGTTGAACCGGCGCCCCAAATGTTTTTGTTAGCCCCAACATAACAGAACTGGCCTTTTTTAACAGTACCTGAGTTGATATTGAATTTATAAGTTCTTACACCACCAAAAGCCCAACCGGTACTAGGTGCTGCCAAAATGCCGGCATTGTTACAGGTAACTATAGAAAATGGCGTGGTAGCAAAGTTAATATCGCGGGTAGCCTTAAATTGGATGTATTCATAATTAGCATCCGAACCTGACGGGTCTGTAAGATAACCGGTGATGATTAACGGCGAAGGGATGATTTCTGCTAACGGGAAAATGTCATTGGCAGTTCTTGGCCATAACTGAAGGCCTAAGGTAGTGTTAAAAATTATACCGGTAAAATCTGCAAATGGTATAGGTTTTTGGTTGGCAAAAGTAGCGCCTGTTTCGGTATGCACGGCAACAGTGCCAAAGCCGTCGTTAATGGTTTTGTTGCCGGCATTGGTATCGCCGTTTACCGGTGTCGGGTCCATTTTACCCTTGCTTACAGTAACCAGGGTGCTTTCATAAAAGCCCGGACGGCTGGCCAATGCACCTGCAGTAACTGCCCGTAAAATGATGCGGCGACCTGATGCCTTTTTCTCAATGTTTGATGGCGTAACACCGGTAAGTTGCAAAATACCATTAGCTCTTGTTAATGTAGCGTCGGTAATTTTAACGTGAACAGAATCGCCGGGAACATATTTGGAAGCTTCTGAACCAATGTTAATAGCTATGCCCCGTAATGAATCGATAGCATTACCAGCCACGCGGCTATTCTGGATAACCAATAATCCTGACGGCATGTTGCTGGCCGAATAATCAGACACCACAACACCTTTAATAAAATTGGCGCCGCCCAGGGTTTCCGTGTTCAATGCCAGGTCGGTGTTTTTAAACAGGTTACGCAAGTCGAAATTGGAAATGTACGGACTTACTGCAACCGGTATATAGTCGTTATCGCGCTTGCAGCCCAGTAAAGAGGCGCAAACTGCAATTAGTGCCGTGATATAAAAAACAAACTTTTTCATTTTATTTTCTTGATAAGATTATGGTTTTTGCCACCAAACTAATGTGTTAATATTATCAGGTCCTTGAGCTGCTACGGCATTGGCATAGCTGGTCGGGTTAGTTGATTGTGATGCCAGCGGGTAGTTTAACCGGGCAGGCATTTTACCTCCATTAGCTAAACCTGTACCTTTAGGCAGGAACGGGTGCCCGGTTCTACGGTACTCGAACCATTGCTGAAAATCAACCAAAAACATAGCGTAGTATTTTTGTAACTGGATATACTCCATTTTGCTTGGTGCGTTGGTAGCAGTATTTTCCAACGGCAGACTATTGCTCCATCCAATATCAGCAGCCTTGATGTAGCTTAACAATTCAGGGTCGGAAGCCGAGGTAAACTTCGTAGGCAGCCAGTAGTTTAATGCATCAGCAATGCCCTTGGTATAATAAGCTTCGCCGGTGCCCGATATCCAGCCTTTAGCAGCAGCTTCAGCTAAAATAAAGTCCACCTCAGCGCAGTTCATGATGATGCCGGTGTAAGGGTCGGTTTGCAGGGTAACGCTTGCGTTTTGCGCATCCGAGTAAAAGTAAGATTGCTTAACCACCGATGAGCCGGTATCATAACCGCTGGGTACACCGATTAAGCCTGCCGGACCACCAGCGATACCGAAACGATTGTAGCCGTTGGTGCCATAAGCGCCCGAAACCCGTGGGTCGGCCCAGCTGGTCAGGTTACCCAAAAAGAAGCTGGTAATGGCCG
>CAXYKR010000232.1:0-12248 GCA_964277815.1 uncultured Mucilaginibacter sp.
CCAAAAACCAATGATGCTTATACCCAGAAACGAGCCTACAAAGGTCCATAGGTGTTCTTTCCAGTCTACCAGTATTTCGCGGTAAACTATATAGCCTGCCCTCCGGCTATAATGCTTTAACTTTCCAATCATTCTTACTTTAAAAATTTACAAATTTATCAAGTTTCGCTGCCTGATTTTTAAAAATTATTAATTGAAAAAATATTTTAAATTTATCCGAAAATGCTCTTTACAAATTTTGTAAATATGATTATCTTTAACGGTCTTTAGCCTACGCTCAAACAACTGTGATGCAACGAATTAACTAACACCTTCGTTACCGTTATCACCAGTTAAAAAACTTACACAATTCTGTTTATTTAATGTATCATTGTTGTTACCTTTAGTGACTAATTATTTTAATAGCCATTGAAAAATTATCTACTCGCTCTTTTGTGTTGCGTGTTTTTGTTCTCGTGTAAAAAAGACGTTTCTGTTGCCCCGGCAGACATCACTGCCGAAAGCATGCTGGACGCTGCCGACGATAGCTTGACCAATCTGAGTTTGATGATGAAAGCTGACGCCTCGAAATTTGAAGGCGCAATGCTGACTAATCAAGACACATCATTTACATTTAATTCACGCTCCTGGCAGGGCATCCCCTCAGTAACTGTTGGCCGCACCGGTTATATATACGCGGCATGGTATTCGGGCACGGCTAAAGAAGGTCCCGGAAATTATGTTATTGTGGAAGTGAGTACCGATAACGGCCAAACCTGGAAACACAACTCTTTGATTATTAATCCAACCAATGCTAAGGTGCGGTTTTTTGACCCGGCTTTGTGGACTGATAAAAACGGCAACGTAATGCTTTGCTGGACAAAGTGTAAAAACAAACTTTGGGACGGTATAGGCGGCGTTTGGTACAGCCAGATTAGGTATAACGGCAGTAAAATGATGTACTCTACCCCGAGACGCATTGCCGACGGTGTGATGCTGAATAAACCTGCAGAGAGTAACGACAAAGAAGAAACGTTATATCCAATCTCGGTTTGGCGCATCAATATGGCCGGGCAGGTAAACGATAGCGGTATCAATATCTTCCGGTCTTTTTATGATGATGTTGCCAGAAAGCCAGGACCAATCAACCAGGTTGGAACCATACCTGCCAGCAATTTTTTGCTTACGTACAACGAGCACCAGATTGTGCAGCTAAAAGATGATTCTTATTACGTGCTGATACGTGGTATTGATGGCGTTTACCAAACCACCAGCAAAGACATGATTACCTGGGCACCGGTAACCAAATTTACCGGCATACCAGCCACCACCAGCAGCCGCTTTTTTATCGGCCGTTTAAACTCGGGTAAACTGGCCCTGGTCATCAACGACTCAAAATCGCGTACTAATCTGACCATTTATTTGTCTGACGACGAAGGCAAAACATGGAGCAATCGCATGCTGATTGACAGTGACAACCCGGTTACTTACCCTGACCTTTCTCAAGATAAAAATGGTAAAATCCACGTGATTTATGACTTTGACCGCTTTGGTAAAAAGAACATCAAAATGGTATCATTCACTGAGGCGGATGTGTTAAGCAACGCTACCCAAAATATAAAACGTACCCTCATCAGCGGCTTGCAATAAGCATTACGCCTTTATAAAATCAAAACGCAGCATCCCATTGAGGTTGCTGCGTTTTACATTTTAAGGGATTTTGATAACGTTAGGTAGTATAAATATTTTCCCGCTAACCTTTATGCTCTGCGGACGAAAGCTCGTCGAGGCTTTGCTGCATTTGTGCAATGCGCTTAAAATACGCCCGGGAATAGTACCAGTGGTTTACTGCTAAGATGATGATCGTGAAAGCCACACAGCACAAAAACCTGGCGACTGCATGCGGCAACATCACATCCCAATGTTCTGCAATCCAACCGAATGTAGCATAGGCAATACCACTCGTCCAAGGCGCAGGAATGATTAAATAGAATAATGCCGGTAACATCACCAGTATCTGTAGAGTCATTATCAGATAAAAACGTCTGAAATCTTTTATGATGCGATTGAGGCCTATAGCAAGATTTTCTCCATCAATAACATTAAATATTTCTTTTTGCCGCTTTAACGACCAGATTCCTACGATGGCCACCAGTACGCTGAACAGAAAATCTGTGAACATTTTTGAATAAAAGTGATTGGTGCGCTGCGGTAATAGGATGTAAAGTGCTATCAGTAAAAGCAAAACCACTGCCATTACTTTATAAACATTGGTGCCGGTTTTATACCAGTAATTGTTTTTCTGCTGGATTTGCTGCAGGTTCATTTCAATGTTGTTCATCATGGTTTCTAATTGGTTTTGGGTAAGTTTTTGTTGGGTAAGCTGTTTTTCCTGTTCGGCCTGCCAGTAGTTTTTCAATTGGTCTAAATCCATCTTATTCGGGGTTTACCAGGTTTTTAAGTTTCAGTTTAATCTGATTGATTTTGTATCCCACGTTCGATTCGGTGATGCCTGTTATCTCTGCAATTTCGCGGTAGCTATGATTATCCATATACAGCATCGTGATGGCCCGTTCCACATCGGTAAGCCGCTCAATGGCTGCATACATCAGTTTGGAGCGGGCAACGCTTTCTTCATCGTTTACGGCTTCAATTTTAAAGGCTTCATCAGTCAGGGTTTCGGTTGAGCTACTGGTTTTGTGTTTGCGCAGACGCGATATGGCCGTATTTAACGCTACACGGTACATCCAGGTGGTCACCTTAGCGCCGTTGTTGAATTTGGGATAGGCACGCCATAACTGCAGCACTATATCCTGAAATAAATCCTCCTTATCCTCGCCCTGACTGCAATACATGTTGCAAACCTTAAAAATGAGGCCCTGGTGCTGGTTAATAAGGCTGATGAACGCTTCTTTCAAAATTCTTTTTTATCAATTAGTCGCAGCGGAGGCAAAAAACTTAGTCGTAATAATAAATATTTTTTTGAGGATGATTTTATCCAGCAGATAGAGCAATGACAAGGCATTTATTGCCTACAGTATAACACTCACTCCTATTCTCAAGGCATCTACCCGTAACATCAGTATTACGTATGCTGGCGGCGTGCTGCAAAAGTTTATTTTCGCGGCTTTGCTGCAATATTTTTTGCATTTATTTGTTACTGCTTTGCTATGAATGCTCAACCTGTAGCCATGGAGATTTTAGACTGTACCCTGCGCGACGGCGGCTATTACACCCAATGGGATTTTAGCCAGTCGCTGTTGCTACCCTATTTCGCCGCTATGGAAGCCTTGCCGGTTACCATGGTGGAGATTGGTTACCGCAACCACCCATGTAATAGCTATTATGGGCGACATTATTACACCCCCGGATCGCTGATGCAGCAGGCCCGCGAGCTGATGCCGTCCAAACGACTGGCGTTGATGCTCGACGAAAAAAGCTGTCCGGCACATAGCCTGCAATTGCTGCTCGAAAGCTGCAAAGGTCTGGTAGACATGTTCAGGATTGCCGTAGCGCCCGACCGCCTGCAAAACGCTTTGCTGATGGCGCGGGTTATCAAAGACTTCGGCTTTCAAGTAGGCATCAACCTGATGTATGCCTCTACCCTAACGCCCGACGCACCAGCCTTGGATTTGATAAGCCAGTTGGACGGCCTGGTAGATGCCCTGAGCCTGGTTGACTCCTACGGTGCTATCTACCCCGACCAGCTATCGGCCCTGATAAAAGTGTGCCGTAGCAAAACACGAATCCCTTTAGGCTTTCATGGCCATAACAATATTGAGCTGGCTTTTGCCAACTGCTTAACGGCTTTGCAAAGCGGTTGCACCATTATTGATGCCACCGTTACCGGGATGGGTCGCGGCGCCGGTAATCTTAAAACCGAATTGCTGCTCACGCACTTAAATAAATACAATAACCTGCCGGTTAACTTTGACGTGCTGAGCAACGTGGTTAACGAGTTTGAAAAGCTGCGCGAAACATACGGCTGGGGCACCAACCTGCCTTACATGGTATCGGGCATTAACTCGCTGCCGCAAAAGGATGTAATGGACTGGGTGAGCAAGCGCTACTACTCGGTACAAAGTATTGTGCGGGCGCTGCACAACCAGAAAGACGTTCATCAGGAACGCGGCAAATACCCCGTATTCAACCCCGATGCTCCATGTAACCGCGCATTAATTGTTGGCGGCGGACCATCTGTTAAAGAGCATATTGATGCGGTGCTTACACTGGTAAAGCGCAACCCCGACGTCTGCATCATCCATGCCAGTTCTAAAAACGCGCGGTGGTTTTCGGGTGTGGAAAACCGACAATATTTCTGCCTGGTAGGTAACGAAGGGCAGCGACTGGAGCAGGCTTTTCAGGACTTAGGTAACTGGAACGGCGATTGTATTTTACCGCCTTACCCGCGCAAAATGGGCACCTTTGTGCCGGCCACCGCTCAAAACCGCACCTATGAGCTGCCGCCGCCTGATAAGCAACTTATCAACCGCGACTCGCACACCTCGCTGGCTGTACAAACCGCTATGGCTTTGCATGTTAAGGAGGTTTACATTATTGGTTACGACGGGTACGATGGCGGAGCCATGAGCAACCTTGAGCAGGATTTGATTGAAGAAAACAATACCCTGTTCAGATACGCTGCCGAACATTTTGATACTTTTAAAGCTTTAACCGCTACACGATATAATATAGCCGATCAGGCATCCGTTTACCAGTTTACCTTATGAAAATTTTAGGAATTATACCTGCCCGCTATAAATCGTCCCGCTTTCCGGGCAAACCACTGGTGATGCTGAACGGCAAACCGATGATTTTGCACGTAGCAGAAAAGGCTGCCCAGGCGCTTGGGGCGGAGAACATCGTAGTGGCTACCGACGACGACCGTATTGCCGACGTGGTAATACAAGCCGGCTATCAAACCGTGATGACATCTGATACCCACCCTACCGGTACCGACCGGCTTTGGGAGGTAGCGCAAAAAATACCGGCCAAAGTTTATGTAAACCTGCAAGGCGACGAGCCGCTGGTGAACCCGCAGGACATCATCAAGGTGGCCAACTTAAAAACCGAGTACCCCTCGTACGTGATTAACGGTATGAGCGAGCTGGCCCCGCACGAAGACCCGGCCAACATCAATATACCCAAAGTACTGGTAAATTCACGGAATGATTTGGTATACATGTCGAGGCTGCCTATACCGGGCATTAAATCGGCCAGCAGCGGCACACCGGTTTATTTAAAACAGGTTTGCATTTATGCCTTTAGCTACGCCGATTTAAAAGCTTATGGCGAAATGGGCAAAAAAGCCGAGTTTGAAGCTTTTGAAGATATCGAGATTTTGCGTTTTCTGGAGTTAGGCATTCCGGTTAAAATGGTATATACCCAGGCTAACACTTTAGCAGTGGATGTGCCGGAGGATGTAGAATGGGTTGAGCAAGCCATCAGGCAGTCGTTGTAAGAAAATTCAAAACTTATATCATCCACTTTTAAAGTAAGCGATTACACAATTTGTGCAGGGTGTTGCCTGGTGTAACAACTTGTGTTCACTTCAATTAATCTATACGCAACAAAAAAGTTACTTAAACAACAATTGCAAATTTTTGTAAGCAACACATTAACAACGGATTAATCTTTTGTAAATTCTCCTGCTTAAAAGGCAACTTTTAATTTAACTATACGTAAAATTGACTGTTAAAAAATTTACAATCTACATGAATCAGTCACACACGTGTCCCAGATGCAAATCTGACCATGCAGGTCGCATACCCCGAACGTCTATTGTTAAGTACTTCTTTTCGTTTTTGCCGCTCAAACGCTTTGTATGCTACCATTGCACCAGGACGTTTCACACCTGGAATTAAACCTAACAATCAAATTGAGCCGGCATATGCCGGTTTTTTTTGTGCATTTTTTTTCAGTTGATATTAAATTTTTTGATTGTCATAAAAAATTTTAGTCTTTCAATTCAACTTTCTATATTCGTAACACCTTGTTACGCCCAAATCACCAAATCAAGTTCAAGCCCGTTCTAAATTTAAAGAGTCAGGTTACAAGCTTCTTGACACATTTCATTTTCAATCCACCCTTATTTTCATGAAAAAAATTTTATTCGTGACAGCATTATCACTATGTACTTACATGGCTTTTTCTCAAGCCAAAAAATTGCCTGTAAAAACAACAACTCCGGCAGCAGCTACACCAGCAGTACCTTTATTGGACCTCCCTGAAGTTGCTAAATGGGAACAGTACAACTATACCAACATACAGTATGCGAAAGAAATTAACGACCCAAAGTCCACTCGTAATATTGGTAACATTATAGAAAAACTCAACAACAATGTAGGTGCAGACAGCATCTTGATACCGGGCAGAGAAGGAGTTTACATCAATAAATACAAGGCTGACATCATCAGCGTATTAAAAAACCTCGAAAATAACGGCAAGTATGTAGATAAGCTTTACTACGGCAAATTTAGTCCGGTACGTTTTTGTACGGCCAATGATGCGGTAACGTTCTTTTTAGGCGGACTATATTATCCCGAAGTAGTAACTGCCACCAAGACTAATGTAAACGACCGCATTCGCGAGGTCTTCAGCAAGTTTGCTGCTCCCAATATCAGCTTACTGACCGACGTTGTAAAAAATCCGGAAATTAAACAAGTTGCCTTGGCTGTAAGTTACCCTATAAAAGATGTTGACGCGAAAAGCAGCTATTTTAAATACGAAACGCTGGTTGTTGTAGTAAGCAAACCCGTACTGCAAGCCTTTGCCAAAGCCGCAATAACCGAAAAAGAGTTGATGACTAAGGCATCTATATATGCCCACACCACAGAAATGGCCCGTTTGCAAACCCAAAAAGTCGATTTGGTCAATTAAGCTGCAACATCGTTTGTTAAAATGATGCTTTATTTATCCATCTGCCTCAGCCCATAAATAATATTACTTTTACATGGGTTGATGTGGATGGATATTTTTGTTTAAAACCTGTTAATCATATACCTATGTACGAAGTCATCACCCAATCTTTACGTTCGCTGGTCAACTTTACCGATGAGGAACTGTTCAGTTTTATGCAAAAGCTGAAGCCCATGCGCCTGAAAAAGTATACCTGCTACTTAAAGCCGGGCCAGGTTTGCCATAGTATGGTGATTGTACACCAGGGAGCGCTACGCTATTTTATCCGCAATGATAAAGGCAACCAAACACTGGGGTTTGCTTTTGAAGGTGAATGGCTGGGCGATTACGAAAGCTTTCTGTTAAAAGCCCCAACCCAATGCTACATTGAGGCTTTAGAAGACACCGAGTTGTTTATGCTAAGCTACGCCGACATGCAGGAACTATATGATAAGAGCCAGCGTTTTGAGCGGTTTGGCCGCCTGATAGCCGAACGCCTGTTTATTGAAACCGCGAAAAGCAAAAGCAAGCTGCTCACCCAAACCGCCGAAGACCGCTACCTGGAACTACTAACCCAACAGCCGCAAATATTTGAGCGTCTGCCTCTGGCACTCATTGCCTCTTACCTGGGCATACAACCGCAAAGCTTAAGTCGCATACGTGCGCGGCTGCTCAGTGTTAAAAATTAACCTGGGTTAATTAATTAGCAGTGCTTGTTAACCTTGTGTTGTGTTATAAGGCCTTTTTTTGCTGCAGATTTGCATAGCATTTATATAATAAAATCTTTGCTGCTATGCCTTACTTCCGTTTTACTTATCCGCTTAACAATGTACTATTCAACACAGGTCTGCTGCATGTGGCCCTGCTGTTTGTGTTTTTGATAGCCTCACTGTTTGACCACCGGCAGGTGCTGGGCATCAACCTGTGGATAAAGCCAATCAAATTTGCCCTGTCTATCGCTATTTACTGTTTTACCTGGGCCTGGATAATTACTTACCTGCCGTCAATTAACGTGCAACGCAACTTTTCTTGGTTTACGGCCGCGGCAATGCTGTTCGAAATGGTGGCCATTGCGTCGCAGGCGGCCTTGGGTCGGCAATCACACTTTAACGTGAGTACGCCGTATAGTTCTATCCTATTCGGCCTGATGGGAATTGTAATTGTGCTGCAGACTTTGTTTGCGCTGTATGTGGGTATTTTATTTTTTAGTATTGCGCCCGGTGCGCTAAGCCCGGCTATGCTCTGGGCTATCCGCTTAGGTATAGTCATCGCCTGCGTGTTTGCCTTTCAGGGCGGCTACATGGGTTCTAAACTATCGCATACGGTGGGTGCAGCAGATGGCAGCGCAGGTATCCCGGTATTAAACTGGAGCCGTACTGCCGGCGATTTGCGGATAGCGCACTTTGTGGGTTTGCATGCTTTACAGATGATACCGCTTTTTGTGGCTTTACTGGGCATCACCAGCGCCGCGCCGGTGATTGTATTTAGTGTGGGATATTTTTTGTTTACCTCGACCCTGTTTTACCAGGCCTTGCTCGGGCGACCGCTAATTTAAAAACAGGACGCCCGGCAAGGTTTGGTGTTTAAGTAACTTACTATCTGGGGCCGGCCGTAGTACCGGCGCTGGTGATAATTGTGCTTTGCTGGTTAAGCTCGTCCAGCTTCTGCTGTTTCTTTTCAATTTCCTTACCCAGCTTTTCAATTTTCTTGTTGGTATTCTTTACCTTTTTTTGTGCATCATCAGCATCGGCAGCTTCGTTGTGTGCACGGCGGGCCATTTTGGCTTCTTTGCGTACTTTGCTTAAATCGCCGTCGGTTGCCTAAGCAGCCATTTCCTTACTTTTTTGGGCAGCTTCCTGCGCCACCTTGGCTTGGTTCTGACTGGCCGCCTCGTACTCGGGCAATTTGGTTTTCAGGTCGTTTAGCTCGGTGTTCAGCTCGGCAATGTCGCGGGTAAGCTTGTTGCGCTCGGCGTTCAGCTTAGCGGTATCGGCCAGGGTTTTGTACTTCTGCCCAAACGCTACAGACAAGGTGCAGCAAAACATAACGGCTAATAAGCTTGCGGATTTTAACATAGTTGATGGTCTCATAGGGATTTTTGTTTGTATCAGCTAAAAATAGTGCTTTTGAGCATCGGCTCCAATGGCAAATCATCATCTGCACCGACCCCAATATACGCAACAAATCTAAAATTGGATTTTAAACTGCCTTTTACGATGCTGTTAAGATATCCATCAGAATTGTAACAGAGCCACATCAGCCAGCAAACCACAAAAAAAGCGGGTACCGAATTAACGATACCCGCTGAGATGTAAGTGTGTATAGCTGGAGGTTAATAACCAGGATTCTGCCCAAACTCGGCACCGTTACCCAAGGCATTAAGTTCTACCTGCGGCACCGGGCGCAAGCGGTGGAACGGTTTCACATCGTTGGCGCTGATGTCGGGGTTAGCGGTGGTTATGCGTGTTACAAACTGGTCTCCGGTGAGGGTGCGTTTCAAATCGTACCAGCGCAGGTGCTCTCCGCAAAGCTCGCGGGCACGCTCGTCCAATATAAAATTGATGCCGCCGGTTTGTACCTGGGCCGCTGTAATTTGCATAGCCGCTGTTTGGTTAACCGGTGTTTTAACAGCCGCCCGGGTACGCAGGACGTTTAACTGAGTAGCTGCAGCAGCAAAATTGCCCAACTGAAATTCAGCCTCGGCAGATATCAGGTACATCTCGGCCAGGCGGATAACCATAATATCGTTAAACCCAGGCTGCGCATCAGGATTGGTACGGGTATAATCCAAAAACTTAACCATCGGCACAAAATCAGTTAATGATTTAATGGTACCGTTGGTGTTGTACAAATCATTAACGTCATACAAAACCCAAGGCTTGGTGGCTTTATCGGCTACAACATTTTTGGTAATCTGCATAGCTAAACTGCTGCCAGGTGTTAAGGTGGTGCCCACTACGGAGCTTGCCTTGCCAAAGGTATTGGCTGTAGCGGTGGTCCAGGTGAAGGCCGTGTTGACGGTCCAGTTTTCCTGAAAACAAGCGGCGTACCTGCCATCAATCTGCTCGTTAAACAGGTTGAGCAGGTAGCGGGTGGGCTGTAAACGCTTTTGGTTATCAAAACCGTACTGTATGCTGCGCACCAATCCAGGCCGACCGTTATACGTCGTTAAAAACCAGGCATGCAAACGGTTAGCATTGTCATCATAATCCAGCTGTTGGTTGGTTGAGTTACTGATGATGTAAAGCGCTTCTTTATTATTCTTGTTATTATTCGGATTCCACAAGTCGGCCGGTGATGCCCACAAGTCGGTACCCAGCTCACCTTTGCGGGTAATCACATCGTTAGCCGTGTTGCGGGTCAGCGTCATGTAATCATTGCGCTCCTGGCCGGTGGCATAATAAGCTCTGGACAAGTAAGCACGTGCCAGCATACCCAGGGCCGTTTTTTTGGACGCCCTGCTGTACTCATTACCCCAAAAACTGGCGTTAGGCAGGTTATCGGCGGCAAATTTAAGGTCGCTGATGATGAGGTCGTAAAACGCGCTTACCGGGCTGCGCTGGGCGGTCAATTCTACGGTGGTGGTTTCGGTAGTGCGTAAATTTACGCCACCAAACTGCTCTACTATATGCCAATAATAAAAGGCACGTAAAAAGCGGAGTTCGCCCAGGCGACGGGCTTTGTCGGCCATGTCGGTAAACCCGGCCTGATCAATACGGTTAATACCGGCGTTACATTGGTTAATGGCGCGGTAAAACAGCCTGAAAATAGTACCTGCCGAGCTTGGCGACGCAGGGGTTAACCCAATATACTTAGTTACCTGGTTGGCGTAGCTTATTTTGTTGGCAGTAAACCAAAGGTCGGTTCCTCCTTCTGATATCAGCGGTCCGTCTTCTTTACCGTAGTAAGCGCGTTGTTCCTGGTAGGCGCCGTTTACGGCAGTTACAAAGCCTTCGGGGGTGGTCCAGGTGGCATCAGCCGTAGCGCCGCCCGGGTTATATTCGTCGAGCCGTTTGCTGCACGACAGCAGCGACACTGCAATCATGCTCACACCGGCAATTTTATATAAGTTCCTTTTCATGGTTATCGTAAATAATGGGTATTAAAAATCGAGGTTTACACCAAACACCAACTGGCGGCTAAGCGGCGACGACTCGGCACCGCCACGCTCAGGGTCGTAGTTGCGCAGCAAATCGCTTTTGGCATAAGTAAACATGTTTGATGCGGTAGCATAAAAACGCATGCTGCCAATTTTTAAGCGGTCGGTTACAGTTTTAGGCAGCGTATACCCCAAAGAGATATTCTTTACCTTAAAGAACGAACCATCGATATAGAACAATGATGTATAGTTGGTATTGTACAAGTTGGACAAGCTACCACGGCCCGGACGAGGGAAATCATTGCTTGGGTTAGTCGGTGTCCAGTAATTAAAGTTAGCCGGTCCGTTTTGCGCGGCCGACGGGTCATAACGCCCCAAAAACTCGCCGTATACCATTTGGCCGTAGCGGGCGATGATGAATACGTTTAAATCAAAGTTTTTGTACGTAAAGGTGTTTTGCAAACCACCGTACCATTGCGGTTGGGCATGGCCAATCACGGTGCGGTCATTATTCGGGTCGATGATACCGTCGCCGTTCAAATCCTCTACCTTAATGGTCCCCGGCTGGTATTGCGTACCGGTGGCGCTGCCGAAGCGGGTGCCGGTTTCACCGTTTTGCCAGATACCGATTTTGTGGTAATTGTAAAACGATTGCACCTGCGAACCAATAAACAACGACTCGCGCTCGATGTTGGTAGCGCTAAAAATGTCGCGGCCATCAACCAGGCTCAAAATCTTCTCAGCGTTGTGCGAGAAAGTGCCCGTAGTTGCCCATTTAAAGTCTTTGGTTTGTACGTTAACCGTTGACAAGGTAATGTTGATACCCTGGTTTTGGGTAGACGCAATATTCTGGAAAACCGTAGTTTGTCCGCTTGATTGCGGCAAGGTACGTGGGTAAAGCAAATCGGTTGTTTTGGTGCGATACCAGTCTACCGTTAAGGTAACGCGGTTTCTAAACGCGGCAATGTCGGTACCGATATCCAGTGTGCGCGATTTTTCCCAACCCAAATCGGGATTACCTACAGTGCCGGTAAATGTATAGGCCGGTGCAGCTACGTTACCAAAACCCATCCGGGTAGAACCAATTAAGCTCTGCGTATCATACGGCCTGATGGTAGAGTTACCGGTAACACCGTAACTTGCTCTCAGCTTTAAGTTATCCAACTGGCGAATATCCTTCATAAAATCTTCGCGGTTAATTACCCAGCCTGCAGACACCGACGGGAAAACGTCCCACTTGTTGCCGGGGGCCAATCGCGATGCACCGTCCCAA
>CAXYKR010000233.1:0-19802 GCA_964277815.1 uncultured Mucilaginibacter sp.
GGCTTGATAGGTATTATCATTGCATCGCTGGTAAACATGTTTATAGGCAGCGAGGGTTTAAGCAAAGCTATCAGCTACATTGGTGTAGCCGTGTTTGTGGGCTTAACCGCTTATGATGTACAAAAATTAAAACGCATTGGTGCAGGTTTAGAGTACGGCTTAGCCGATACTAAAAAAATGGCCATTATGGGTGCATTAACCCTTTATATGGACTTTATTAACTTGTTTTTATCTTTATTAAGAATATTTGGCAACCGTAGATAAGCGTTGCTTTTAGGTATATTTTTAAGCGTGGGCTGCCTGTAAAGGCGGCCCTTTTTGTTGCGCCTGATTGTACGGTTTAATACTTGCAAATCACGGCCCTATTTTGCAACTTTGTACTGCTTATAGAGAAAGACGGAGGGACTGGACCCTGCGAAGTCTTAGCAACCTGTGCTTACAAGGTGCTACATTCTACTTAAAACGGTTAACTATCGTGTTTTAAGACGGATAAGCGAGAGTCAAGATTCCAAAACGCCGACTTTTCGACATAAGCTATTTTAATATTTGTTATCAAGAATTTTGTTTCAGTATTTATCCAAATTACTGGTTCGCAAAGAAGATTGTCTTTATTCTTGATACTTAGTACTTACTACAAGTAAATGAATATATACGAACAATTACAAAAACGCATATTGGTAATTGACGGCGCCATGGGAACCATGATACAGCGCTATCAGTTAACGGAAGACGATTTTCGTGGGGAGCGTTTTAAAAACCATCCGTCCGACTTAAAGGGCAATAACGATTTGCTTAACCTCACTCGTCCGGATGTTATCAAAGCCATTCATGCCGAATACCTGGATGCCGGTGCCGATATTATTGAAACCAATACCTTTAGTACCCAGCGCATCAGTTTGGCCGATTACCACATGGAGGAGTTGGCTTATGAATTAAGCTATGAGGGCGCCCGCCTGGCACGCGAAGCAGCTGATGAATATAACCTGAAAACGCCGGATAAGCCCCGTTTTGTGGCTGGTGCCGTAGGCCCAACCAATCGCACCGCTTCCTTATCGCCGGATGTAAACGACCCAGGCTATCGTGCCGTTACTTTTGATGACCTGGCCGAAGCTTACTATGAGCAGGTACGCGGCCTGGTTGATGGCGGTTCGGACCTTTTATTGATAGAAACCATTTTTGATACGCTAAACGCCAAGGCAGCCTTGTTTGCCGTGCAGCGGTATGAGCAGGAGTCGGGTAAACGGCTGCCTATCATGATATCGGGAACCATTACCGATGCCTCGGGCCGTACCTTATCGGGCCAAACGGTAGAAGCATTCTGGAACTCTATACGCCATGCCAACCTGCTTTCGGTAGGCTTAAACTGCGCCCTGGGTGCCCGCGAAATGCGCCCGTATCTCGAAGAGCTTTCCGAAAAAGCAGATGTATTTATTTCTGCCTACCCAAATGCCGGCTTACCCAACGAGTTTGGTGCTTACGACGAAACCCCGCACGAAACAGCCCACCAGGTTGATGATTTTATTAAAGCCGGACTGGTAAATATTGTAGGTGGTTGCTGCGGTACTACGCCCGACCATATTAAATGCATTGCCGACAAGGCTGCCAAACACGCCCCACGCCCCAAACCGCAGGTAGCGCCCTACATGCGCCTGAGTGGCCTGGAGGCCGTCACCATTACCCCCGAGGCTAACTTTGTAAACGTAGGCGAGCGTACCAACATTACTGGTTCGCCTAAATTTTCGAAACTCATTCTGGCTGAAAACTATGAGGAGGCGCTTACCGTGGCTCGCCAGCAAGTAGAAGGCGGTGCGCAGGTGATTGACATCAACATGGACGAGGGCATGATTGACTCGGAAGCCGTGATGGTGAAATTTTTAAACCTCGTAGCCTCCGAACCCGATATTGCCAAACTGCCCATCATGGTCGATTCGTCTAAATGGACGGTGATTGAAGCTGGTTTAAAATGCCTGCAGGGTAAAGGTATTGTCAACTCCATTTCGCTTAAAGAAGGTGAAGAAAAGTTCAGAGAACAAGCTCAAAAGATATTAAGCTATGGCGCCGCTACGGTGGTGATGGCATTTGACGAACAAGGCCAAGCCGATAATTACGAACGCCGTATCGAAATTTGCAAGCGCTCATACGACATCCTGGTGAACGAAATTGGTTTCCCGCCGCAGGATATTATTTTTGACCCGAACATCCTTACCGTGGCCACCGGTTTAGAGGAACACAATAACTACGCGGTTGACTTTATTAACGCCACCCGCTGGATTAAAGAAAACTTACCTTATGCCAAAGTAAGCGGCGGGGTAAGTAATATTTCCTTCTCTTTTAGAGGCAATAACGTTGTACGTGAGGCTATGCACTCGGCATTCCTGTATCATGCCATTAAAGCCGGTATGGATATGGGTATTGTAAACGCCGGTATGCTCGAAGTTTACGAAGAAATACCCAAACCGCTGTTAGAGCGGGTAGAAGACGTGCTGCTTAACCGCCGCCCTGACGCTACCGAACGTTTGGTAGAATATGCCGAAACAGTAAAAGCCAAAGGCAAAGAAATAGTAAAAGACGAAGCCTGGCGTAACGAACCGGTTGAAAAACGCCTGTCGCATGCGTTGGTAAAAGGCATTGTAGAATACCTGGACAACGACGTAGAAGAAGCCCGTCAGAAATACCCTCGTCCGCTCGAAGTGATTGAAGGCCCGTTGATGGACGGCATGAACATCGTAGGCGACCTGTTTGGTTCGGGTAAAATGTTTTTGCCCCAGGTGGTTAAGTCGGCCCGGGTAATGAAAAAGGCCGTAGCTTATCTGCTTCCGTTTATCGAGGCTGAAAAATTGAAAAATGCAGGCGGCAACGAGCGCAGCAGTGCCGGTAAAGTATTGCTGGCTACGGTTAAAGGCGACGTGCACGACATTGGCAAAAACATTGTTGGCGTGGTACTAGCCTGTAATAACTTTGAAATTATCGACTTGGGTGTAATGGTGCCTGCTCAAAAAATTATTGAGGAGGCCAAGAAGCAGCAGGTTGACATTATCGGTTTAAGTGGACTTATTACGCCATCGTTGGATGAAATGGTGCATTTTGCCAAAGAGATCGAGCGCGAAGGCTTTACCATTCCGCTGATTGTTGGCGGGGCTACCACCTCGCGCATTCACGCTGCCGTAAAAATTGCGCCTAATTATTCCGGTCCTGCTATTCACGTGTTGGATGCCTCGCGCAGTGTTACCGTGTGCAGCACCCTGATGAGTAAAGACAACCGCGACGAGTACATCCAAAATATTAAGCAGGAGTATGAAAAAGCCCGTGAGGCGCATTTAAACAAACGGTCGGACAAACGCTTTTTAAGCATTGACGAGGCACGGTCAAATAAATACCAGATTGACCTTGAAACCTTTGCCCCGGTTAAGCCATCGTTTATCGGCACTAAGGTCTTTGAAGCCTTCCCGTTAAAAGAACTGGTGCCATATATCGACTGGACGCCATTTTTCCATACCTGGGAACTGCGCGGCAGCTACCCTAAAATATTTGATGATAAAAACGTTGGCCCCGAAGCTAAAAAGCTTTTTGATGATGCGCAGCAACTGCTGCAAAAAGTAATTGACCAAAATCTGTTACAAGCCAGTGGCGTCATTGGTTTTTGGCCGGCTAACAGCGTGGGAGACGATATTGAGTTGTACAGCGACGAAAGCCGCACGCAATTGCTTACCCGCATCCATACCCTACGCCAGCAAGCCGAAAAAGCAGCGGGCGAGCCTTATTATGCTTTGTCGGATTTTATCGCGCCTAAAGAAAGCGGCATCCCCGATTACTTTGGTGGCTTTGCTGTAACCACCGGCATTGGCTGCGATGAGCTGGTAGCCCGATACGAGGCTGACCATGATGATTACAACAGCATCATGATTAAAGCCATAGCCGACCGCCTGGCCGAAGCCTTTGCCGAAAAGATGCACGAATTAGTGCGACGTGAATACTGGGGTTACGCACGAGGCGAAGAATTAACCAATCAACAGTTAATTAAAGAGGAATATCAAGGCATCCGCCCTGCACCCGGTTACCCGGCCTGCCCGGAGCACACCGAAAAAGTGACGCTGTTTGACTTGCTGAAAGCTACCGAAAATGCCCATATCCGTTTAACCGAAAGCATGGCCATGTTGCCCACAGCAGCTGTTAGCGGCTTTTACTTTGCCCACCCGCAGTCGCGTTACTTTGGCTTAGGCAAAATAGGCAAAGATCAGGTAGAAGACTACGCCAAACGCAAAAACATGTCTGTCGAAACCGCAGAACGATGGTTAGGGCCGAATTTGAATTATTGATTTTCAGTAGGAAGTAACTAGTATCATGTATCAAGACAAAAATGCACAATTTCAAAGAACTCAAAGTTTGGCGGGCTGCGATAGAACTCTGCAAGGAAATATTTAAAATAACCAGAAACTTTCCATCTGACGAAAGGTATGGCTTGATATCTCAAATGACACGTGCTGCAGTTTCGATACCCTCGAACATTGCAGAAGGATGCGGAAGGAAGTCTGCTAAAGAACTTTATCAGTTTTTGAGTATTGCTTTAGGGTCAGCTTTCGAACTAGAAACCCAACTAATAATTGCCAAAGAATTCAATTATATTCCAAACGAAAAATTAAAACAATTAAGTATTCTAATCACAGACATTCAGAAAATGCTATATGGCCTGCAAAAAAGTCTTGATACTTGATACTTGATACTTGATACAAAATGAAGATTACAGAACATATTGCCAACGCCAAGGGCAAAACACTTTTTTCTTTTGAGCTGCTGCCACCAATTAAGGGGCAAAGCTTGCAGAGTATTTATAATGCCATCGACCCATTGATGGAATTTAACCCGCCGTTTATTGATGTTACCTCCTCACGCGAGGATTTGGTTTATAAAGAACTGCCTAACGGGCTGCTCGAAAAGGTAACCTATCGCAAAAGACCAGGGACGGTAGCGGTTTGTGCCGCCATCATGAATAAATACAAGGTAGACGCAGTACCTCATCTGCTTTGCGGCGGCTTTACCAAAGAAGAAACAGAATACGCGCTGATTGACCTGCAGTTTTTAGGAATAGACAACGTTTTGGTATTGCGCGGCGACGCCCGTAAAAGCGACCCGGGCTTTATTCCGACGCAGGGTGGCCATTGCTATGCAACAGAGCTGCTGGAGCAGGTGACCAATATGAACAACGGTATCTACCTGCACGAGTACCAGGATTCATCATACAAAACTGATTTTTGTATTGGCGTGGCTGCATATCCCGAAAAACACTTTGAGGCGCCTAACTTAAAAACAGACTTTAAATACCTTAAAAAGAAGGTAGAGGGTGGTGCACAGTTTATAGTGACACAGATGTTTTTTGATAACAGCAAGTACAAAGCATTTGTTAATCAGTGCCGGGCCGAAGGAATCAACATTCCTATAATTCCTGGCTTAAAACCGTTGACCACGGCCAAGCAGCTCATTAACCTGCCTAAAATATTCCATATTGATATTCCGGATGATTTGTGCGATGCCGTACATGCCTGCAAAAACGATAAAGAAGTAAAAGAAGTAGGCATCGAGTGGATGATTAACCAGTGTAAAGAATTGGTTGAATTTGGCGCCCCGGTATTACACTTTTACACTATGGGCAATGCCGAGCCTACCAAAAGAATTGCACGGGAAATTTTCTAATCATACCGAGTTTTGATGTTGCCAACGTTTTATATCTTTGGCTGAGCAACCTGAACAATAAGTATGAAACTTAGACTATGGACGCTACTGACGATCGCAGTAGCGTTTTCTTTTACCGCAGTAGCGCAATCTAATTATCAAAATGGCTACGTAATCAAATTAAACGGCGATACCGTTAAAGGCTTTATCAATTACAAAGAATGGGGAAACAGTCCCCGGTCTATTGACTTTAAGACTACCGAAACACAAGCCAAACCGGACAGGTTTACGCCGGGTATGCTCCAAGGTTTTGAGGTAATCAACAAAGAAAAATATGTTGCTTACACCGGAAAGCTGAGCGCTGATAAAAATACATTCCCTGACTTGCCTAGTCAGCTCGACACCACAACTATTCAGGATACAGTATTTCTACACCTGATTTACAACGGATCGAAAGTAAGCTTGTTAAAACAACAAGACGATACAAAGCTGAGGATGTTTTACCAGGAAGGTAACGAAAAGCCTGTTGAGCTTAAGTTTTACCAATATCTTACCGAAGAAAATAAAGTTTATCCTTACGAATCGTTTAAACGCCAACTGTTTGCTTTAGCCAACAAATACCAGGTTAATGAAAATAAAATAGATGATTTAATCTCCAATGCCTCGTTTAAAGAAAGCTCATTAATTGAGATGATGAAGCTTATTAACCAGGATAAGAACAAGAAGAAAGACGTAGGTACCTACGGTGGCCGCTTGTTTGCAGGTATCACTTTTAACCGGACAGTTACGCAATTTGACGGGTATAATAAGTTTGCCGATCAACCTTTTACAAGTTATATCCCGCGGATATCGGTTGGCTACGATCTGTTTACCAATAAATATACGCAAAGACTATATTTTAAATCTGAACTGTCTTTTACGTCTGTAAGCCCCAGCTTTGGAGCCGAGTCCTATTATCCGACAACTGTGTCTACTTACCGGTTTACACAATTAACTGCATCACTTGGCATGTCGGTCATCTATAATTTTTACAACGCCAACCGATTTAAAGTATTTTTTGGAGCCGGAGTTTTTATAAACGGGTCTAAGTACACTAAAAACGAATTTAGCTATCCCAATGATCCACGGGTAACTAATGATTATTATAAACTCGAGAATATATGGGCTACGTTTCCGGTGCAGGCAGGCGTCACCATCAACAAAAGAGTTGACGTTTTTGCTATGTACATCACGCCAAGCTCTTATGCCAATTATGTTTCGTTCTCGGTAAGCAACCGTGTTTACGGTGCAGGGCTACGGTACCTGTTTGGCACCAGATAGCTACAATACCGATAACTTTTTTAAAGCGGACTTCAACTCTTCTGCCGAGGTAAAATGAATGCTTTGAATGCCCAAGGCTTGGGCTGCTAAAATGTTGCGGTAGTTATCATCAATAAATAAGGCCTCCTCGGGTTTCACGTGGTAGCGGTCTAATAATAATTGATAAAAGGCAGGGTCGGGCTTGCGGATTTTTTCCAGGCCCGACACTACCAAGCCGTCAAACCAATTTAAAAACTCAAATTTTTGCTGAGCAATCTCAAAGGTTTCGGCCGACCAGTTACTTAAGGCGTATATTTTATACCTGCCACTCTCTTTAAGCGCTTTAAAAACGTCAACCGTACCTTGTATGGGTCCGGCCAGCATCTCGTCCCAGCGACTGTAAAAAGCGCGGATGTTTTCTTCGTGTTCCGGGTGCTTAGCTACCAGTAACTCGGTCCCTTCTTTCAAAGAGCGCCCTGCATCCTGTTCCTCGTTCCAATCAGATGTACAGATATTATCTAAAAAGTGCTGCCGCTGCTCATCATCGGCTATCAGCTTGCGATACAAGTGGTGCGGGTTCCAGTCTATTAAAACCGCACCTAAATCAAATATGATGGTATTTATCATTGGTCTGCCTTCTAATTATTGTGCTGCAAAAGAATGGCTTTAACCGTTACTCAGCAAATAGTTTTTAAACGATGCAAAATCTTTTCCCAAGGCTACCGCATGCTTCTCGCGGCTGGCCAAGGCACGTACCTGCTCGGGCACGTCTACATTGGATGCAATCGGCTCCGAAAAAACATCCGGAAACTTACAAGGATGCGCGGTAGATAAAAACACGCCGGTAACGCCCGGATGGCTTTGCTGCCAGTCGGTAAGCGCACGCCAGGCAATAGCGGTATGCGGACAAACCACATAATCATAGCTACTGTATACATCCTTAATAGCTTGATGAGTTTGCTCGTCGGTATAGCTATGGCTTTCTACCAATTGCTTTAACGCACCGGCATCCTCTTTAAACATATCAGCAATGCGGGCCCAGTTGCTGGGGTTACCCACGTCCATCGCGTTGGCAATGGTTTGTACCGAAGGTTTAGGTTCGTACACACCCGTTTTAAAGTAGGCAGGCACGGTGTCGTTAGCATTGGTAGCGGCAATAAACTTAGTTACGGGCAGACCCATTTTCCAGGCCAGCAAACCGGCACCAATATTACCGAAGTTACCACTCGGCACGCAAAAAGCTACATTGCCCTTACCCTTGCGCAGCAGCTGCGCATAAGCGTTAAAGTAATAGAAGGTTTGCGGTATCAACCGGGCAATGTTGATAGAGTTGGCAGAAGTTAATCGGAAGGCTGCGTTAAGTTCATCGTCCACAAAAGCCTGCTTTACCAATGCCTGGCAATCATCAAAGGTACCATCAATCTGCAGGGCACGAATATTTTGCCCGTTGGTGGTCAGTTGCAGTTCTTGTATATCACTTACCTTGCCTTTAGGGTATAAGATGGTAACCCGGGTATTCGGCACGCCTAAAAAGCCTAAGGCTACTGCCCCGCCGGTATCGCCCGAGGTGGCTACCAATACGTCTAACTGCTTCTCGCCTTCTTCTAAAAAGTAACTCATCACCCGGCTCATAAAGCGGGCACCAAAATCTTTAAAAGCCAGCGATGGTCCGTGAAAAAGCTCAAGCACATATACGTCGTTTTCCAGCTTCACTACCGGGGCATCAAAATTAACGGCATCATTAATCAGGTTACGCAAGTCGTTTTCCGGAATAGCATCGCCCAATAAATGATGAGCTACTTCAAAAGCAATTTGCGGTAAGGTTAGCTTAGGCAGTTGCTCAAAAAAGCTGTCGGGCAGGCGGTCAATTTTTACCGGCATGTATAAGCCTTTATCCTGCGGCATGCTGTTAAATACCGCATCTTTAAAAGACACGGCCGACGCCGGGTTATTGGTACTATATAATTTCATGGAATGTTTCAGGTTAAGTTTTGATAAATCAGCTTAAAGCACCCGTGGCCCGGCATCGTTAATGGTGGATACATAAGCCTGCGAGTCAATCTTGATTCCGGCCAGGTGTTGCTGTAATTTTTGAGTAATCAGGCGGGCAGTTTCCTCGTCGCGGGTAAAGGCAAATACCGATGGCCCTGAGCCCGAAATACCAAAACTCACCGCACCAGCCTCCATAGCCAGTTGGCGCATGGTATAAAAATCAGGGATGAGGATAGAGCGTACCGGCTCCACAAGTACATCCTGCATACTGCGGCCTATCAGGTCAATATCCTGCGTATATAAACCGCTCACCAAGCCGGCAATGTTACCCCATTGGGTAACGGCATCTTTCATGGCTATTTTATTGCGGATAATTTGCCTGGCCTCGCGGGTGGGCACATCCACATCCGGGAAAACCACCGCACAATGCAAGCCTGCCGGGTGCGGCAAACGGATAACATCTAAAGGCTCATAACTGCGGATGAGGACAAAGCCCCCCAACAGGGCCGGCGCCACGTTATCGGCATGACCATGGCCGCATGCCATTTCTTCGCCTTTCATGGCAAAAGGCAATAGTTTAGCCACATCGCGTTCGTCGCCCAACAAAGTTTTAGCGGCAAATAAACCGGCAACGGTACTGGCCGAGCTTGAGCCCAAGCCGCTACCGATAGGCATTTTCTTATGCAGTTCAATATCGAGCCCTAAATCGGTACGGCCAATGCTTTGCAGGTAATGCTGTACACTTACACTAACCGTATTTTTAGCCGGATCGAGCGGCAGGCGCCCGTTATCGCCGGTTATTTTACTGATGGTGATTCCGGGCTGCGCGGTTACCCGCATCACTACCTCGTCGCCAGGTTCGTTTACAGCAAAGCCCAGTACATCAAAACCACAAACCACATTGGCTACGGTAGCCGGTGCAAAAACTTTTACTTCGGTGCCGGGTTCCGGATATTTTAAATTCAATTGAGTATCTGCAGAAGCATCAACGCCAGCTGGTTTTACCTCTTTTTCTAATTCCTGTTCCATTACGGTAGTATCTTCGATATAGATTGATAATGTCTTATTGGTTGCCTTAAATCAACAATTTTAATTGGCACCTACGTTAATTAAATCGGCAAACACGCCTGCTGCGGTTACCTCGGCGCCGGCACCGGGGCCTTTAACTACCATTGGGCGCTCTTTATAACGGTCGGTAGTAAAAGCGATAATATTATCACTGCCCGACATGCTGAAAAACGGATGGCTCTCGTCTACCATTTGCAAGGTGATTGATGCCTTACCATCATCCAGCTTACCTATGTAACGCAATACTTTGCCGCTGCTTTCGGCCTGTTGCTTGATGTTGTTAAAGTAGTCGTCGTTAGCTTTCAGGGCTGCATAAAAATCAGGGACGGTTTGTGCATCCAGGCAGGCCTGCGGTAATATATTTTCAATCTGTACATCCTCGGCTTCCATGTGGTAACCGGCATCACGCGCCAGGATGAGTATTTTACGCATAAAGTCTTTACCGCTTAAATCGTCGCGTGGGTCCGGTTCGGTATAGCCTTTTTCCTGGGCCGACAATACCACATCATGAAAACTGGCATCGCCCTTAAAATTGTTAAAGATATAAGAGATGGTGCCTGACAAGATAGCTTCGATTTTTTGTACCCGGTCGCCGCTCACCATTAAATCTTTCAGGGTGCGAATGATTGGCAAACCTGCTCCCACGTTGGTTTCGTAAAAAAAGTCGACGCCGTGCTTGCGGGCGGCATCTTTAAAGCCTTTATATTGGCTGTACTCGCCCGAGTTACCGATTTTGTTACAGGTAACGATAGAGATAGTCGACTCAAAAATGCCTTTATAATAAGCAATAGGTTTTGGGCTGGCGGTGTTATCCACAAAAACGCAGTTAGGCAGGTTCATCCGCTTCATGCGGTCCACAAACTCGTCCAGGTCGGCAGTTTCACCATCAGCATCCAGGTCGTGCTGCCAGGTATTTAGGTCTAATCCTTCGGCATTAAAAGTCATTTTACGGGTATTGCTGATACCGGCAATTTTAACCTGTATGCTGTTGTTCTGTTCTAAAAACTCGGTGTGCTGTAGTAACTGCTTAAACATAGTTTTACCAATATTCCCGGTACCTAAACAGAACACATTAAGCGTTTTATTAAACTGTACAAAAAACGCATCGTGTACCGCATTAACCGCTTTAGCTAAATCGTGAGCCGAGATAATCACGGAGATGTTATACTCCGACGAGCCCTGCGCAATTGCCCTTACATTAATACCGTTACGGCCCAGCGCATGAAACAGGCGGCCCGACATACCGGGAGTTTGCTTCATATTTTCGCCCACAATAGCCAGTACCGCCAGGCTCGATTCGATAACCGGGTTTTCGAGCTTACGGGCGCCCAGCTCCAGTTCAAATTCCTGCTCTATCAGTCGGCAGGCTTTTTTGGCATCGGCAGGTTGCACTGCAAAGGTAATGCTATGCTCTGATGACGACTGGGTAATCAGCATCACGTTGATTTGCTCACGGGCCAGCAACGAGAATAAGCGTCCGCTGAAACCGGCTTTACCTACCATACCGCTGCCCTGTAGGTTGATGATACTAATATTTTCGATAGACGAGATACCTTTGATAGGCAGATTAGACCCGTTACAATCATGACGGATTACGGTACCTACAAACGCAATATCAAAGGTGTTTTTAATAACGATTGGAATCCGTTTCAGGAAAGCCGGAGTCATGGTTGGCGGATAAATCACTTTGGCGCCAAAGTAAGAAAGCTCCATGGCTTCGGTATAAGACAGCTCGGGTAACGAGAATGCCTTTTTCACCATGCGTGGGTCAGCCGTCATCATGCCATTTACATCTGTCCATATCTGTATTTCTGATGCGTTTAGCGCTGCACCAAAGATGGCTGCGGTGTAGTCGCTGCCGCCGCGGCCCAGGGTAGTGACCTGACCAGCATCGTTACTGGCAATAAAACCGGTAACAAACAACACCTTGCCTGCGTTCTCTTGCGCCAGGCCTTGTATCAGCAGTTCGGTTAATGGTGTATTGACGCGGGCCTGGCCAAAGCTGCTATCAGTTTTAACGACCTCGGTGGCATCAACAAAAATGGCATCTTCAAAATACTGTAAAGCCATACGGCTGATTAGCAGTGTAGAGCAGCGCTCGCCGTAACTTAAAATCAGGTCGCGTGTTTTGGGGGTAAGCTCGCGCAGCACCATTACGCCCTGCAGCAAATCTTCGAGCTGGTTAAAATAAATTTTTAGGCGGGTGTATACCGGGTTTTGATGCGGTATATCCAGCAGTTGCTTCACTACCTCAAAATGCCTGATTTCGAGCGCGGCCAGGTACTTGGCAAAGTCATCACCGGCGGCAGCCCTGTCGGCCATCTCTACCAGTAAATTAGTTACGCCGCTCATGGCCGATAATACCACTACCAAACCTTCGCCGTTTTGATGTTCATGCCTAACAATGTTCATTACAGCCTCGATGCTTTGTGCTGTACCTACTGATGTGCCTCCAAACTTTAAAACTTTCATAAATGCATATTAAAACAAAAGCGCCTTCCCCTGTGTGGAGGAAGGCGCTTTGCTGGTTTTTTATGTTTTGATTACACCATACAATTACCTTCCTCCGAGCGCTGTGCCGATGGTAATAATGGTAATAATAATAGTGCTGTTAAAAATCATGTTTGTATGTAGTTGACCTACAGCCGTAAATTAAAGGCTTAATTTTTATAAAAACAAATGCTAATGGTTTTTTTTTAGTTAGGGAAACAAACTTTTTAATTTTGCACACTTATGCAAGGGCTCGTAACTAAATCAACCGGCAGCTGGTACCAGGTGCAAACACCTGATGGGCAAAGGTACGATTGCCGCATTAAAGGCAAATTCCGTATCAAAGGCCTTACCACTACCAACCCCGTTGCCGTGGGCGACAAAGTTGATTTTGATTTGGAGCCCGAGCAACAGCAAGGTGTAATTACCAAGCTTTATGAGCGCAAAAATTACATCATCCGTAAATCTATCAACCTGTCTAAACAGGCGCAGATTATTGCGGCCAACCTCGACCAGGCTTTTCTGGTGGTTACGCTGGCTTCTCCGCGTACCTCGCTGGGCTTTATCGACCGCTTTCTGGTAACTGCCGAGGCTTACGATATACCCGCCAGCCTGATTTTTAATAAGCTGGATATGTTTAGCGATGAAGGGCTGGAAATATTAGCCGAGTATAAAAGCATTTACCAGAATTTGGGCTACCCCTGCCATGAGGTATCAGCCTTAAAAGGCACTAACATCCCCCATTTAATTACGCTGTTGAAAGATAAGATTACGCTCTTTTCGGGTCACTCAGGCGTAGGTAAATCCAGTTTGATGAACGCCATACTGCCTGATTTGGACATACGTACCATGGAAGTATCGGAATGGAGTGATAAAGGTATGCATACTACCACCTTTGCCGAAATGTACGACCTGCCCGGCGGTGGTTCTATCATCGATACGCCGGGTATACGTGAATTAGGTATTATTGATATCGAGAAGCAGGAGCTCAGCCACTTTTTTCCGGAGATGCGAGAGAGGATGCATAGCTGCCGCTTTCATAACTGCCGGCACATTAACGAGCCGGGTTGCGCGGTACTGGAAGCATTGGAAAACGGGGAGATTGAGCCTTCGCGTTATGAAAGCTATCTGAGTATTTATAACGGCAATGATACCCGGTCGTAATTGTCACCTTACTTAAATTCAATGATTAAATTATGCGGGCAGTTTTACAACGAGTAACCAGCGCGTCATGCACGGTTGACGGCCAGATAACCGGGCAGATTGATACCGGCTTTTTAGTATTATTAGGCATTGAGGATGCCGACACCACCGAAGATGCACAATGGCTGGCTCAAAAAATTGTAGGTATGCGGGTGTTTAGTGATGAAAACGGACTGATGAATAAAGCCCTGGCCGATGTTGACGGCGGGATACTGCTGATTTCGCAGTTTACGCTGTTTGCTCAAACCAAAAAAGGTAACCGCCCTTCGTTTATCAGAGCCGCCAGACCGGATAAGGCCATCCCACTTTACGAACAGATGATTGAAATGCTGAACAAACTAACCGGTAAAACGACAGCCACCGGTGTTTTTGGTGCTGATATGAAAATCAGCCTGGTAAATGATGGACCGGTAACCATCACCATGGATACTAAAAACCGGGAATAGCGCATTACTTAGGCATCACCCACTGCATATAAAACAAAAATGCAAGCCTGTGAAAGCTTGCATTTTTGTTTTATAGTTGTTTCTAAGCGTCTAGAAAATGTAGTTTGTGCTCAGGAAATTACTATCGTGATTGTTTACAATCTCGTTCAGCAACTGCTTGTTGGCATCATTCATCTTGGTAGCTACCAGTGAACGGATAGAGAACGAACGCAGGGCATCATGAACCGAAAGTGTACCCTCGGCACTGTCTTTACGACCAGTGAACGGAAACACATCTGGTCCGCGCTGGCACTGTGCGTTAATGTTTACGCGGCTTACCAGGTTTACAAACGGGTCAATCAGGTTAGCAGTCTCTTGCGCATCGGTACTAAAAATACTTACCTGCATACCATGCGGCGAGTCAATCTGGTACTGTATCGGCTCCTCAATATCCTCAAAAGGCATAACCGGGATAACCGGGCCGAATTGCTCTTCGCGATATAACTTCATTTTGTCGTTAACCGGGTATACTACCGCCGGGAAAACAAATGAGGCAACCGTTTCGCCGCCATTTTCGTTCACTACCTGGGCGCCGTTGGCTAAGGCATCATCAATACATTCTTTTAAGTAGGCCGGTTTGCCGGGCTCTGCTACCGGAGTTAAATTTACGCCTTTGGTCCATGGCATGCCGTACTTAAGTTTCGCAATACCTTCGCTCAGTAACTTCAAAAACTCATCAGCTACATCTTTATGAACATGGATGATTTTGATGGCTGTACAACGCTGCCCGTTGTATGATAACGCACCTAAAATACACTCGCTAACGGCAATATTCAGGTCGGCACTTTTGGTTACAATTGCTGCGTTTTTGGCATCCAAACTTAATACGGCACGCAGGCGGTTAATTTTTGGATGGCGCTTTTTTAAATCATTAGCTACCTTACTTGAGCCAATGAAAGCCAGTACGTTGATACGACCGGTAGCCATTAATCCAGGCGTTACATTAGCCCCACGACCGTAAACGGTATTTACCACGCCTTTAGGGAAAGATTCCTGGAAAGCACGCAGTAATGGATAATGAACTAAAGTACCGTGCTTTGGTGGTTTAAATAAAATGGTATTACCCATAATGATGGCCGGAATCAGGGTAGTGAAGGTTTCGTTCAGCGGGTAATTGAACGGGCCCATACATAACACTACACCAATGGGCGAACGGCGGGTTTGCGCTACTACACCTTCGGCAATTTCAAACCTTGATGACTGGCGGTCGGTATCTTTCAGGGCATCAATGGTTAAATTGATGTAGTCGACTGTACGATCAAACTCTTTGGTTGAGTCGGCCAGCGACTTACCAATTTCCCACATAATCAGTTTAATCACCAAATCGCGCTGCTCCACCATTTTGTAAACAAACTTTTGCATGCACTTAATGCGGTCGGCTACGCTCATGGTAGGCCACTCGCCGCGGCCGTTATTATAAGCTGCCTCGGCTGCCTCTAAGGCATCCATGGCTTCTTTTTCGGTACCCAGCGGATAACTGCCAATCAGTTTACGCTGCAAACCATCGGGCCCGGGTATACAAATGGGCGAATACACTTCGCTCACCTCACCGTCCCATGGTTTCATTTCTCCGTTAACCAAATACTCACGCTGATGCAGCTCCTCAATCCGGTATTCGGCCGGAATCTGGCTTTCATCAACAAATAAGCTGTTAAGCTCGTCTTTGAAACTCATGATAATTGTTTAATGTTAATGTCTCTGTTCAGGTTGTTGTATTGCGATAAACATATGCCGTGCCAATTCGGAGAAAGATAATTTTTGTGAACGGGCGATGACATCAATTACATTTCAATAGGCTTCATTTTAGGTACCAGTGTTTTCATCACTACCCAGGCAATCACATAGGCTATGGCACAAACCACAAACATAATAGAGTAGCCTGTGCTGATGTTGCCCGCAGCCTTGTAATGGTCAAACAGCATACCGCCGCCTTTACTTAACAAAAACGAACCGATACCGCCGGCCATACCACCAATACCGGTAATAGTTGCAATAGCTTTTTTGGGAAACATATCGCCAACGGTGGTAAATATGTTAGCCGACCATGCCTGGTGAGCAGAGGCACCGATAGCAATTAAAGCTACCGCCCACCAGTAACTGTACTCGCTCAGGTAAGGAGTCAACAACACCACCAGCGGGAAAAGCGCGATAATCAGCATGGCTTTCATACGGCCGGTGTAGGCATCGTAACCTTTGTTGATAAAGTAAGCCGGGAACGCGCCGCCGCCGATGGAGCCAAACATCGTAATAGTATACAGTACGGCAATGGGCAGTGAGATGGAAGTACCGGTCATATGATAACGGGAATCGAAGTAGGCCGGCAGCCAGAACAGATAAAACCACCATACACCATCTGTCATAAACTTACCGAAGGCAAACGCCCAGGTCTGCTTGTATTTTAAACATTCGCTGTAAGTAAATTTTTTACCCTCGTCTTCCTTTTCTACTTTGATAGGCTCGTGCTGCTGTATTTCGTCACTGTGGATGTACGCATACTCGGCCTCGTTTACGTTTTTGTTTTTTGAAGGGATTTCGTACAGCATCAGCCAAAAAATCAGCCAGATAAAGCCAATGGCACCAATGCTGATAAAAGCCCACTGCCAGCCCCAGGTTACGGCAATCCAAGGCACCAGGATGGGCGCTAAGATAGCACCGACGTTAGCGCCGGAGTTAAATACACCCGTAGCCAGAGCACGGTCCTTTTTAGGGAAATACTCGGCTGTAGTTTTAATAGCCGCCGGAAAGTTACCCGACTCACCCGCCGCCAATACGGTACGGCCTAACGAGAAACCCAAAATGTTGTTAGGTATTAAGTGAGCCACGGCGTGCACAATAGCACCTATAGACCATAAAATAATAGACCATGCATAACCGCTTTTGGTACCCAGATAATCTACTATACGTCCGGCAAACAACATCGAAAATGCGTAGGCCAGTGAGAATACGCCTACAATTGTTCCGTAGTCGCTATCTGTCCAGCCAAACTCTTTCGACAGTGTGGGCTTTAGTAAGCTCAATACTTGCCGGTCGAGGTAATTAATAGTAGTGGCAAAAAACAGCAGGGCGCAAATGGTCCAGCGGTAATTGCTCATTTTAAGGTTACTCATGATGGGTTATAGATAGTTATTACCGGCTGGTTTTTACCAATTCCAGGGCTTTTTGTGTATCGGTGAATAATTGGTCGTATTGTTTTTCTTCGAGTACTTTTTTGCTGATGAGTTTGCTGCCCATGCCTACGGCACATACACCGGCCTTAAACCAAGTAGATATGTTACCCGCTTCTAATTCTACACCGCCGGTAGGCATAAATAACTGGTCGCGGAACAGCTCTTTAATAGCAGTTAAAAAGCCGGGACCTAAAATATTGGCCGGGAAAAGCTTAATCAAGGCCGCATCATTGCACTGCGCGGTATAAATTTCGGTAGGCGTCATACAGCCCGGTATCCACAGCATATTTCGGTCGTGTGCCATCTTGGCTACCTCGGGGTTAACAATAGGCGACACCAGGAAATCGGCACCGGCATTGATAAAAGCATCTGCATCGTTAACTGATTTAATGGTACCAATACCTAAATGCAAATCGGGCATTTCGTTTTGTTGCAGCTCTTTTAATTTTTTGAAGTTATCGAGTGCTGCGGCACCGCGATTGGTGTACTCAAATACACGCACACCGGCTTTATATAATGTACGGGTTATCTCTACACTGGTAGCAGCATCTTCGTAAAAAAACAAAGGCAGCATGCCCTGGGCAACAATGCTATCTAATACTTCCTGTTTGGTTTTCATTTACTTAATTTCTTTTTCTATTTCCTCAACGGTTTTGTTAGTGGCATCGCTGTTTACAAAAAGCTTGGTAAAAGCGGCAGCTGTAGCAAAGTTTACGGTTTGCTGCGGGTCTAAACCGTTGTAAAAGCCATAAATAAGGCCGGCCATATAGCAATCGCCGCTACCTACTTTATCAATAATAGTTTCGGCAGCATACTCGCCCGAGAGGTAAGGTATACCATCGGTATACAATACAGTATAATACTGTACATCTGTATTATTAGCATCAAACCTAAAGGTGTTGGCTACCGCCTTACATTTAGGGAATTGTTTGATGATAGCCTCCGAACTGTTTTGTGCTTCTTTCACATACAGGCTTTTCTGCCCCGACTCGGTTACATCCGGACTTACCGGCGTACCCAGCATGCGCTCAGCTGCCCAAACGTTGCCCATAATCAGGTCGCAGTACTGCGCCAGCTCGGGCATCACATCAATAGGGTCTTTACCGTATTTCCACAATTTAGCGCGATAGTTTAAATCGACAGAAATCGTAATGCCTTTTTTGGATGCCGCTTCTAATACCTCTTTGCAAACATCGGCCGCATTTTGGCTGATGGCCGGGCAAATCGCGCTAAAGTGAAACCAGGTTACACCATCCAGTACGGCATCCCAATCTACCTGTCCGGGCGTTAACTCGGCAAAGGCCGAATAAGCGCGGTCGTAAATCAGGGCATCGTGCTTTAAGTCCTGTCCTTTGGTTAAAAAGTACAATCCAACGCGGTTGCCATGGTAAAAGATAGAAGATGTGTCAATATCCTTATCTTCTAAAAAACTCACAATTTGCGCCGACATGCCATTTTTAGGCAAAGCCGTAAAATAGCGCGAAGGCACGTCCCATAAGGCTAATGCCGTAGCCACGTTAAGCTCGGCGCCACCTACAAAAACAGGCAAGCTGTTTTGCTGCAGCCAATCGCCCTGCGCATCGGGGGTGATGCGCAACAGCAGTTCGCCAAAGTTTAAAACAGCTCCTGTAGTATAATCTTTACTGGTTAATTCACTCATTTATGATTCGCTAATTAGAACGGGAAGTAATTTTTAGCGTTGTAGTAACAAATGTCCTGGATAATTTTTCCGGTCCATTCAATATCGTTAGGCAATTCGCCGTTCTCAATATCTTCGGCAAACAGGTTACATACAATGCGGCGGAAATATTCATGACGAGGGAACGACAAGAAGCTGCGCGAATCGGTTAGCATACCAATGAAACGGCTGATTAAACCTAAGTTTGATAAAGCATTCATCTGCCTAATCATACCATCTTTCTGGTCCAAAAACCACCAGCCCGAGCCAAACTGCACTTTACCGGCAACGGTGCCATCATTAAAGTTACCAATCATGGCGGCCATCATTTCATTATCAGCCGGGTTAAGGTTGTAGATGATGGTTTTAGTCAGTTTATCTTCGGTATCTAACTTGTTCAGGAATTTTGACAGGTTAGCAGCCTGGCTAAAATCACCGATAGAGTCGAACCCTGTATCAGGACCTAATTTGGTTAACAAACGGGTGTTGTTGTTACGCAAAGCACCCAGGTGAAACTGCTGAACCCATCCTTTTTCGTGGTCCCAAATGGCAAACTGGATGAGTAAAGCCGATTTGATTTTCAAGATTTCGCCTGGAAGCAGAGCCTGGCCCGAACGGATTTTATCAAAAATAGCTTTAACTTCTTCATTGGTATAGTTTTCGGCATAGATATGCTCTAAACCATGGTCTGACACTTTACAACCATGGTCAGCAAAATAATCATGACGGGTTTTTAATGCAGCCAGGTAACTG